>DAIQBQ010000188.1:0-6282 GCA_036781065.1 Actinomycetota bacterium | reverse complement strand
ATGCACATCAACCAGCCGATCGTGGGGATGGCCGAAACGCCCGATGGGCAGGGCTACTGGCTGGTCGCTTCCGACGGCGGGATCTTCGCCTACGGCGATGCCACCTTCTACGGGTCGACCGGCGGCATGCACATCAACAAACCCATCGTCGGTATGGCACCGAGCGGCACCGGGGGCGGGTACTGGCTGGTCGCTTCCGACGGCGGGATCTTCGCCTACGGCAATGCGCCGTTCTACGGGTCGACGGGCTCGATGCACCTCAACCAGCCCATCGTCGGCATGGGCGGGGTCTCGGACAACAGCGGCTACTTCTTCGTGGCTTCCGACGGCGGCATCTTCGCCTACGGCCCAGGGGCAACGTTCTTCGGCTCGGCCGGATCGACAAAGCTCAACGCCCCGATTGTGGCGATGGCGGTTGCGCCCTAATCTGGGCAGGAGATGGCACCGTCGACGGCGGACAAGGGTGAGCGGGTCGTGCTCGGGCAGCGCACGCCCGGGGGTATGGTCGACTTCCAGTGGTCGGGGAACGAGCCCGAGGGCTTGAACGACGTGCACCTGGGGGAGCTGATCGGGGCGACCTGGGAGGGTGACGAGCTGGTGACCTACAACTACCCGCTGATCGCGTTCAACCTCTCCCACTTCAGCGAAGAGTTCCTGGAGGACTCGGACTAGCTCCGCCAGGCCCGCTCCACCGGGGGTGTCAAGGGAGGGCCGGACCCAGGTGGCACCCCTCGCTACGCTTTTGTGAGTAAAAACCGCCATATATAGTCGGTTTTCGCACACAAAAAGATCTGGAAGGCGAAGTGGCTCGCTGAGTACGACGGGAACTGGCGGGTTTCTCGCCGGCCGCCCGGGGTTCCTTTCTGGGGGTCAGCGTTCGCCCAGCCGGGTCCACTCCGTGACGGCGGCGGTCAGCTCCCCATCGGACCACTCGGCAAGCGGCCGCTTGAGCGAGACCGCCATCGCCCCAACCCGGGCGGGGCGCTCGGGCACCGGCAGCTCACGGCGGCGGAGCTCGCGGATCAGCGGTGAGCTGTCCCAGGCCCACTGCGCCCGTTCCTGCTGCCGGGCCTGCCAACCGGCGACCTTCCCCGCCCGCTCCAGCAGGTCCTCGTCCTTGAGGCGGGCCATCATCTCCACCGTCCCGGCGCCTTGCCCGGCGTAGGCCGACGGGGGGGCCTCAAGCAGGCCGGAGGGGACCTCGAGTTTCCGGGAGCGGAGCAGGTCGGCGAGGGCCTGGAGGAACTCCGAGGGCTCGGGCTCCGGCTCTGGCGCCTTGAGTTTGGGCTTGGCTCCTGGGGCAGCGGCTTTGGGCTGCGGGGCAGCGGCTTTGGGAGCGGGCGGCCTGGCAGCCTTCTGAGCGGGTGCTGGTGGCACCTCCTGGGTTGGCGGTCCCGGAAGCGGCACGTCGAACGAGCTGCGGATCTTCTCTGGCCCCGGCGTCATGGCCCGTAGCATCTCATCCCACCCGCGGATCAGCCGAGCGCCGCGGTCCTGATGGCAGCCCCTCGCAGGAACCAACGGTGATCCGGCTCGCGGGCGGGCTCTCGAGCCATTCTTGGCATGAAGGCGATGCTATACGTACGTTTGGGCCAATAATAGGTACCTATCGATTTCTACCCTCAAGGACTCCCAGGAACGTCCGAGGTAGGGATGACCAGATCCGTTAGGCCGATCGGCTTGCCGGTCGGGCCGCGGGGGAGGTCGTCCACCAGCACGAGGTGCTTCGGGGCCTTGTAGGCGGCGAGGCGGCCGGCGACGAAGGCGCGGAGCTCGGCGAGCGTCGGAGCCGCCGTTCCGGGAGCGGGGACGACCACCGCCGCCACCACCTGGCCCCACTCCGGGTCGGGGCGGGCCACCACCGCGGCGTCGGCGACCTTCGGGTGCTCGGCCAGGATCGCCTCCAGCTCCACCGGCGACACCTTCTCGCCCCCGGTGACGATCAGGTCGTCCCGGCGACCGAGGACCTGGAGGCGGCCGGCGGCGTCGAAGTCCCCGGCATCGGCGGTGTGGAACCAGCCGCCGGCCAGGGCCGTCTCACTGTCGGCCGGCCGCAGCCGGTATCCCTGCATCACCATCGGCCCGGACAGCAGGATCTCACTGCCGCTGCCGAGGTCGACCCGCACCCCGGCCAGCGGCACGCCGTCATACACACAGCCCCCGCAGGTCTCGGTCATGCCGTAGGTGGTGACGATCCGCGCACCGGCAGCCCCGGCGGCTGCCACCAGCTCCGGCGGGATCGACCCGCCGCCGAGCAGGATCCAGCGGAACCGGCCGAGATCGGTGCCCGCCGCCAGCAGCCGGCGGAGCATGGTCGGGACGACCGAGATCAGCGTGGCCTCACGGTCGGCGTCGATGGCCTCCGGGTCAAAACGAGGCTGCATCACCGGCACCGTGCCGGCCAGCCGGGAGCGGATGATCACCATCAGCCCGGCGATGTGGCTCGGCGGGACACAACACAGCCAGCGGTCGCCACCGGACTCCAGGCCGAGCCGGGCGGCGGTGGCGGCGGCGGACGCGGCCAGCGCGCCGTGGCCCAGCACGACCCCCTTGGCCGAGCCCGTCGTGCCCGAGGTGGGCACGACCAGCGCGGTCCCGGGCTCGACCGGCTCCGCCTCCCCCAGCACCCATTCCCCGGCGGGGGTGACCAACCGGGCCGGCTTCAAGTCGCCCAGTAGCCGGTCGACTTCGGGCTGGGGCAGGCCGGGGGTCAGCGGGAGGGCGGCGTCGCCGGTGGCCCAGACCTCGTCGAGGGCCTCGGTGAACGCGGAAGTGAAGGGGAGCTGGAGCGCCACCAGGTCGGGCATGGTGCTAGGGTTACCTCCAACCGTCCGAGTGATTACTTTAGGAGTGATAACTCATGGAATGGAAGGCCTCCGGAGATTACACCGACATCCTCTACGAGACGTCCTTGCCGGACGGGGGCATCGCCAAGATCACGATCAACCGGCCGGAGGTCCGCAACGCCTTCCGGCCGCGGACGGTGGTGGAGATGTCGGCGGCGTTCGAGGCCGCCCGCAACGACCCGCAGGTCGGCGTCGTGATCCTGACCGGCCAGGGCCCGGAGGCGTTCTGCGCCGGAGGCGACCAGAAGATCCGGGGCGATGACGGCTACGTCGACGAGGAGGGGGTCGGGCGGCTCAACGTCCTCGACCTCCAGATCCAGATCCGGCGGTTGCCAAAGGCGGTGATCGCCATGGTGGCCGGATACGCCATCGGCGGCGGCCATGTGTTGCACGTCGTCTGCGACCTGACGATCGCCGCCGACAACGCCCGGTTCGGCCAGGTCGGCCCGAAGGTGGGCTCGTTCGACGGCGGCTACGGCTCGGGGCTGCTGGCCCGCACGGTCGGCCTCAAGAAGGCCAAGGAGATCTGGTTCCTGTGCGAGCAGTACGACGCCTTCGAGGCGGAGAAGATGGGCCTGGTCAACAAGGTCGTGCCGCTGGACCAGCTCGAGGAGACGACCGTCGCCTGGGCGCGGCGGATCCTGTCGATGAGCCCGATCGCCATCCGGATGATCAAGGGCGGCCTCAACGCCGACACCGACGGCCTCGCCGGGATCCAGCAGCTGGCCGGCGACGCCACCATGCTCTTCTACATGAATGCCGAGGCCCAGGAGGGCCGCGACGCCTTCAAGGAGAAGCGGCCACCCCGCTTCGACCAGTTCCCGCGCCGACCCTGAGCAACGCCAGAGTCCCGGTCAAGGTATGGGTCGAGGCCGCCCGGCCGAAGACCCTGGGCGCGGGCGTCGTGTGCGTGCTGGTCGGCACCGCGGCGGCGCACCGGTTCATCGCCTGGCGGTTCGTCGCCGCGCTCATCGCCGCGGTGGCGGTCCAGGTGGCGGTCAACTACGCCAATGACTACTTCGACGCGGTCAAAGGGGTGGACACCGGGGAACGGATCGGCCCCCGCCGGGTGACCGCCGCCGGGCTGGTCAGCCCGGCGACGATGCGGCTGGCGGTCGGCGTGGCCCTCGGCGTGGCGTCGATCCCGGGCCTGGCACTGGCGGCGGTGCTCGGACCGCAGGTGATCGCGGTCGGGCTGTGCTCGTTCGCCGCCGCCCTCGGCTACAGCGGGGGCCCCAAGCCGTTCGCCTCACTGGGGCTCGGGGAGGTGTTCGTCTTCGTGTTCTTCGGCCTCGTGGGGACGATCGGCTCGGCCTACGTGCAGACGCACAAGCTGCTGGGGCTGGCCGCCGTCGCCGCCGTGCCGGTGGGGTTCATGGCCGCCGCGCTGCTGCTGGTGAACAACATCCGGGACGTGACCAGCGATGCCGCCTCCGGCAAGCGCACCCTGGCGGTGCGGATCGGCGCCCCCGCCGCCCGGTCGGTGTACCTGGCAACCGTCATCGGCGCCTTCGTCATCACTGCCGCGCTGGCGGCCGGGTACCGGGAGTGGCCGGCCCTGATCGGCCTGGCGGCCGCCCCGCTGGCCCTGGCCCCGGTCAAGCTCGTGCGCACCCGGAGCGACGGGCCGGCCCTGATCCAGGCGCTGATCGGCACCGCCCGGATGCAGCTGGTGTACGGGGCCTTGCTGGCCGTCGGGTTGCGGTTGGCATGGTGACCGCACCGGTGCCGGTGCCGGTGGTCGCCGGGAGCTTCGCCATCCCGCTGCGGCTCCGGTTCCGGGCGACGACCCTCCGGCGCGGTCTGCTGGTCCGAGGGCCGGAAGGATGGGGCGAGTTCTCACCGTTCCCGGAGTACGGCCCGGAGCTGACCCGGTACTGGCGGGCCGCTGCCGAGGAGGCCGCCACCCGTCCCTGGCCGGAGCCGGTGCGGACGTCGATCCCGGTCAACGTCACGGTTCCAGCGTGCGACCCGGAGCGGGCACACGCCATCGCGGCCGACTCCGGCTGCACCACCGCCAAGGTCAAGGTAGGCGAGGGGGACGACCTGGGCCGGGTCCTGGCGGTGCGGGACGCCCTCGGGCGGGAGGGGCGGATCCGGCTGGACGTCAATGCCGGCTGGGACCTCGACGAGGCGGTCCGGCAGATCCGGCGGCTCGCCGCAGCGGGGCTGGAGTACGTCGAGCAGCCGGTGGCCGGTGTTCAGGACATGGCCCGGCTGCGACGTCGTGTCGATGTCCCGCTGGCCGCCGACGAGCTGATCCGGCTGTCACCGGACCCGCTGCACCTTGACCTCTCCGAGGCGGCCGACGTCGCCGTGCTCAAGGTCCAGCCGCTGGGCGGGGTATGGCGGGCGGTTCAGATCGCCGAGGCGATCGGGTTGCCGGCGGTGGTCTCGTCGGCGGTCGAGACCTCGGTGGGGATCGCTGCCGGGCTCGCCCTGGCGGCGGTGCTCCCGGAGCTGCCCTACGCCTGCGGGCTGGCGACGGTCCTGCTGCTGGAGGGCGACGTCGTCGCCGACCCATTGATCCCGGTGAACGGTTGTATCGAGGTGCGCCGCCCGGCCCCCGATCCAGCAGCGATGGCCCGGTGGGCGCCAAGCGAGGCCGAGACCGAAGCCGGCCTCCGGCGGTGGGCTGCAGCCGGCGAGCCTGCGGGATGAGGGCGCTCAACGCCGGGCAGGCGCTGGCGATGGTGCTGGTCGACGAGCTGGCCCGATGCGGGCTGACCCACGCCTGCGTGGCGCCCGGGTCCCGATCGACGCCGGTCGCCCTGGCGCTGGCCGACCACCCGGCCATCCGGCTCGAGGTCGTCGTCGACGAACGGTCGGCCGCCTTCTGCGCCCTCGGCATGGCCAAGGCGACGGGCCGGCCGGCGGCGGTGCTGTGCACGTCGGGGACGGCGGCGGCCAACTTCTTCCCCGGCGTCGTGGAAGCCTCCCAGTCGCGCACGCCGATGCTCGTGCTGACCGCCGACCGGCCGCCGGAGCTGCGGGACTCCGGGGCCAACCAGACGATCGACCAGGTCAAGCTGTACGGGGGCGCGGTCCGCTGGTTCTGCGAGGTCGGGATCCCCGAGGCCCGAGCGGGTTCCGTCGCCTACTGGCGGTCGACTGCCTGCCACGCCTGGGCGGCGTCGAATGGATCCCCGCCCGGCCCGGTGCACCTGAACCTGGCATTCCGGGACCCGCTGGTGCCGGTCGCCGACGAGGCCGGGTTCCCCCACCCGCTCGACGGCCGGCCGGCCGGGGCGCCGTGGACCCGGGTGGCGAAGGGTCTGGCCATTCCCGATGCCGGCACCGTGTCGGAGCTGGCGGCCGAGGCGGCCGCAGTCGACCGGGGGATGATCATTGCCGGAGCGGGGGCCGATCGCGGCCCCGCCGCGGCGGGCCTGTGCGAGCTGGCCGAGGTCGCCGGGTGGGCGCTCCTGGCCGACCC
>DAIQBQ010000187.1:0-6293 GCA_036781065.1 Actinomycetota bacterium | reverse complement strand
CCCGCCGCAGGACCCCACCGGCCCGCCCCGGCACGGCACCTTCGCCGACGTCGAGCGCCGGCTCTCCTACGTCGCCGGCATGGGCTTCGACGTGCTCTACCTCCCGCCGATCCACCCGATCGGGCTCTCCCACCGCAAAGGCAGGAACAACACCGAGCAGGGAGGCCCGGACGACCCGGGCAGCCCGTGGGCGATCGGGGGGAAGGAAGGGGGTCACCAGTCGATCCACCCGGACCTGGGAACGTTGGAGGACTTCGACCGGCTGGTGGCGGCGGCTGGGCGGTTCGGGCTCGAGGTCGCCCTCGACTTCGCCATCCAGTGCTCGCCCGACCACCCATGGGTGCGAGAGCACCCCGAGTGGTTCCGCCGCCGGCCGGACGGGACCCTGCAGTACGCCGAGAACCCGCCCAAACGCTACCAGGACATCTACCCGGTCGACTTCGAGACCGACGCCTGGGAGGAGCTGTGGGAGGAGTTGCACGGGGTGCTCACGTTCTGGATCGACCACGGGATCCGGATCTTCCGGGTGGACAACCCGCACACCAAGGCGTTTGCCTTCTGGGAGTGGGTGATCGGCGAGGTCAAGGCCGCCCACCCCGAGGTGCTGTTCCTGGCCGAGGCGTTCACCCGCCCGAAGGTGATGTACCGGCTGGCGAAGCTGGGCTTCACCCAGTCCTACACCTACTTCACCTGGCGGACGAGCAAGACCGAGCTGACCGAGTACTTCACCGAGCTGGCCACGCCGCCGGTGTCCGACTTCTTCCAGCCCAACCTGTGGCCGAACACCCCGGACATCCTGGCGATGCAGCTGCAGGACGGCGGGAGGCCGGGCTTCATCGCCCGGCTGGTGCTGGCGGCGACACTCGGCAGCTCCTACGGGATTTACGGGCCGACCTTCGAGCTCGGCGAGAACACGCCGGCCGCCCTGGCATCCGAGGAGTACCTGAACTCGGAGAAGTACGAGATCCGCAGCTGGGACCTGACCAGGACCGACAGCCTGAGCGAGTTGATCGCCCAGGTGAACCGGGCCCGGCGCCAGAACCCGGCGCTGCAGGTGGGCGCTCCCCCGCTGTTCCAGCTGACCGACAACCCCGAGCTGATCGCCTACGCCAAGTCCACCGCGGTCCGGTCCACGCCCACGACCAGCACGGCCACGACCAGGGTCAGTCCTCCCACCCAGGTCGCCGGCATCGAGCCGGCCGGGGAGCCGCCCAACATCGTGCTGACGGTCGTCAACCTCGACCCGCGCAACGTCCAGTCCGGCTGGCTGACCCTCGACCTCGTCGAGTTGGGCATCCCCGACGCCACCCCGTACGTGGTCGAGGACCTGCTCACCGGCTCCCGGTTCAGCTGGACCGGCTCGACCAACTTCATCCGGCTGGACCCGGCAACGCTGCCGGCCCACATCCTCAGCGTGACCCTGCCCCCCAAACCGGCAGCCCCGGTTGAGGACTAGCGGAGGGAGCGTGGCCGGTACGTCCCGCTGGTATAAGGACGCCGTCATCTACGAGGTCCCGGTACGGGCCTTCGCCGATTCCAACGGCGACGGCATCGGCGACTTCAAGGGGCTCACCGGGCGGCTGGACTACCTGGAGAGCCTCGGGGTGACGGCGATCTGGCTGCTGCCGTTCTACCCGTCACCACTGCGCGACGACGGCTACGACATCAGCGACTACACCGACATCCACCCGTCCTACGGGACGCTCAAGGACTTCAAGGTGTTCATGCGTGAGGCGCGGTGGCGGGGCCTCAAGGTGATCACCGAGCTGGTGCTCAACCACACCTCGGACCAGCACCCATGGTTCCAGCGCGCCCGCCGGGCGCGGCCAGGCTCGGTCCATCGCGACTTCTACGTGTGGAGCGACAGCCCGGACCGGTACAAGGAAGCCCGGATCATCTTCAAGGACTTCGAGACCTCGAACTGGGCCTGGGACCCGGTCGCCAAGTCCTACTACTGGCACCGGTTCTACTCCCACCAGCCCGACTTGAACTACAACAACCCGGAGGTGCGCCGGGCGATCTTCGGGGTCGTCGACTTCTGGCTCGACCTGGGGGTCAACGGGCTCCGGCTCGACGCCGTGCCCTACCTCCTCGAGCGCGACGGCACCAGCTGCGAGAACCTCCCCGAGACCCACGCCGTCCTGAAGGAGCTGCGGGCACACATCGACGCTCGCTACCCGGATCGGATGCTGCTCGCCGAGGCCAACCAGTGGCCGGAAGAGGCCAGCGCCTACTTCGGCAAGGGCGACGAGTGCCATATGGCCTTCCACTTCCCGCTGATGCCCCGGCTGTTCATGTCGACCCGGATGGAGGACCGGTTCCCGGTGCTCGACATCCTGGGGCAGACCCCGTCGATCCCGGACTCCTGCCAGTGGGCGGTGTTCCTGCGCAACCACGACGAGCTCACCCTGGAGATGGTCACCGACGAGGAGCGGGACTACATGTACCGGGTGTACGCCCATGACCCGCAGGCCCGGATCAACCTCGGCATCCGGCGGCGACTGGCGCCGCTGCTCGGCGGCGACCGCAAGATGATCGAGTTGATGAACGGGCTGCTGTTCTCGCTGCCGGGGACGCCGGTCCTGTACTACGGCGACGAGATCGGCATGGGCGACAACATCTATCTCGGTGACCGCAACGGGGTGCGCACGCCGATGCAGTGGAGTGGCGAACGCAATGCCGGCTTCTCCCGGGCCAACCCGCAGAGCCTGTACCTGCCGGTGGTGATCGACCCCGACTACCACTCGCAGGCGGTCAACGTCGAGGGCCAGCAGAACAACTCGAGCTCGTTGTTCTGGTGGATGAAGCGCCTGGTCGCCCTGCGCCGCCGTTACCACAACCCGTTCGGCCGGGGATCGCTCGAATTCCTGTACCCGGACAACAACAAGGTGCTCGCCTTCACCCGCACCTTCACCCCCGAAGACGAACCTGGCAGCGGCTCGCCGCAGGGGCCGACGGCGGTGCCCGGCCACGACCTCGGGGGCCCCGGCACCAACCCGCTGCCGGCGCGGAGCCCGATCACCCCCGGACAGGAAGTGATCCTCGTGGTGGCGAACCTGTCGCGGTTCATGCAGTACGCCGAGCTCGACCTGTCCGACTACCAGGGCCTGGCGCCCATCGAGCTGTTCGGCCAGACCGAGTTGCCGGCAATCGGCGAAGACCCGTACCTGATCACCTTGCCCCCGCATACGTTCTTCTGGTTCGCCCTCGAGTCCTCGGCCGCCCCGGAACGGGGCCCCGACCGGGACACGACGCTGCCGACAATCCAGGTCAACGGGCGCTGGGAGGACCTGTTCTCCAAGCGGGCCCGCTCCGCCCTGGAGGAGGCACTCCCCGCCTACCTGATGCAGCGGCGCTGGTTCGGCGCCAAGGCGCTCAAGATCTCGGGAACGGAGTTCACCGACGTGGTCCCGATCCCCAAGTCCGGAGCGGCGGCGGGCAACAACTCCATGGTCGGGCTGCTCACCGTGGTGGAGGTGGAGTACGTCGAGGGCGACACCCAGACCTATGTCCTCCCACTTGCCGCCACCGCCGCCCAGCGGTCGGGCGACCTTCAGCGGGAGGTGGCCAGCTCGGCGGTCGCCCGGCTGAAGACCGAAGAGGGCGACTGGCTGCTCTACGACGCCTTGTGGGACAACGAGTTTTGCACCGCCCTGCTCAGCGCGATCGCCAAGCGCAAGCGGATCGGCGCCCAGGAGGGCCAGCTGCTGGCCACCTCCACCAAGGCATTCCGCACGCTGGCCGGCCCGCTCAGCGAACTCGAGCCGGAGGCGATGCAGGCCGAGCAGTCGAACACCTCGGTGCTGTTCGGCGACCGGCTGTTCTTCAAGCTGTTCCGCCGCCCGGAGGAGGGCGTGAACCCGGACCTGGAGATCGGCCGCTTCCTGACCGAGAAGGTGGGCTTCGGCCATGTGCCTCAGGTCGCCGGGGCGCTGGAGTACCGCCGGGGAGCCGGCGAGCCGATGACCGTCGGCATCCTCCAGACCCAGGTGAAGAACTCCGGCGACGCCTGGCGCTACACCCTCGACGCCCTCAGCCGGTTCTTCGAGGAGGCGATCGTGCGCCGCCACGAGGTCCCGGAGCCGCCGGTGCCGGAGGTCGCCAGCATCTTCGACATGGCTGACAAGGCCCCGACCCAGCTGGCCCGGGACACGATGACCGACTACCTGGTCCAGGCCCGGCTGCTCGGCCAGCGCACGGCCGAGCTCCACCTGGCGCTTGGGTCGGCCAAGGACAACCCGGCGTTCAACCCGGAGCCGATCACCCCGTTCTACCAGCGCTCGGTGTACCAGACGCTCAGGGCGATCACCGTGCAGAACTTCCGCCTGTTGCGCAGCCGGGCCAGCGAGATCCCCGAGGCGGTGCAGGTCATGGACCTGGAAGCGGAGATCGTCAAGCGGCTCCACCGGGTGCTCGACCTGAGGCTGGCCTGTTCCCGGATCCGCTGCCACGGCGACTACCACCTCGGCCAGGTGCTCTACACCGGTAAGGACTTCGTGATCATCGACTTCGAGGGCGAGCCTGCCCGCCCGTTGTCCGAGCGCCGGATCAAGCGGTCGCCGCTCCAGGACGTCGCCGGGATGCTGCGGTCGCTGCACTACGCCGCCTACAGCGCGCTGTACGGCCGGCTGGGCGGTATCGCCGGCGACCAGGACCCGTCGCTGCTGGAGCACTGGGTGCGCTTCTGGTACTACTGGGCCTCGGGCGCCTTCCTCGGCAGCTACCTGGACACCGCCGACGGGGCCGGCTTCCTCCCGGCGACGCCGGCCGACACCAAGACCCTGCTCTCGGTGTTCCTGCTGGGCAAGTCGGTGTACGAGCTGGGCTACGAAGCCAACAACCGGCCGGAGTGGATCAAAATACCGATCCAGGGGATCCTGCAGTTGCTTGAGGATCACTGACCCATTCCACCAGACAGACAAGGCGCTCCCGTGCCCGGACCGAACCTCGACCCAGAACGGTTGACCCTGGCCACATTGGCCGAGTTGTGGGGGGTGCAGGCGAGCTACCGAGACGTGGAGGGGAACCTCCAGCGTGGCTCCCGGGACGCCGTGCTTGCGGTGCTGGCGGCGCTGGGAGCCCCGGTGCCGGCAAGCGGCGCCGGCCCCGGGGAGATCGCCGATGCCATCGCCGCCCGCCGGCGCCAGCTGTGGGAGCGCCCGGTGGAGCCGGTGATCGTCGCCTGGGACGGGTACCTCCACTCGCTGGCCGTGCGCCTGCCGGAAGGATCGGCCCCGGCTGCTGGCGAGCTCAGGCTCCGGCTGGAGCGGGAGGACGGTTCGGCAGAGTCCTGGACCCCCCAGGCCGCTCCACTGATGGACGCCCAGGTCGACCTCGACGGCCGCCGGTTTGTCCAGCTTCGGCTGCTCCTGGGACGGACGGTGCCGATCGGTTACCACCGGCTGGTACTGGAGGAGGCCAACGCCGGGGCACTGGTGATCGCCGCTCCCCGGCGGGCGGTCGCCGCGCCGCACGCATTGTGGGGGGTGTTCTGCCCGCTCTACTCGCTGCACGCCGACCGGGAGACGGCGCTGGGCATCGGCGACGTCGCCGACCTGAAGTCGGTGCTCAGCTGGGTCGAGGGCCTGGGCGGCGCGCTGGTGGCGACCCTGCCGCTGCTGCCGACCTTCCTCGACGGCTCGCTGTTCCAGCCGAGCCCCTACTCGCCGGTGTCGCGGATGTTCTGGAACGAGATCTACATCGACCTGGGTGCGGTGCCCGAGGTGGCCGAGTCCCCTGCCGCCCGTCAGGCCCTGACCGAGGCCCGCCAGCAGCTGGCGTCCTCTGGCGCGCTGTCCGGCCGGCTGGTCGACTACCGCCAAGTGGAGGCGGCCAAGCGGCGAGTGCTGGCTGCTGCGGCGGCCCGGCTGCTGGAGGGCGGCTCCGAACGCCAGGAGGCGCTCCGGGCGTTCGCCGCCGGCCACCCGGACCTGGAGGCCTACGCAGCCTTCCGGGCGGCCTGCGAGCACTACGGCACCCCGTGGCCGCAGACGCTGGCGGCCAACGCCGCGCACCCGCTCGAGAACGCGACTCCTCTCGCCAATTTCGTCAACGTGTACGCGCTGCTCGTGGTCCCCGCGGACGTGGGGTCCTCGGAGGGGAACAGGATTCCCCGCTGGCTGAGGAAGAACCCCACCAGCGCAAACAGAAGCAGCAGGATCAGGGCGATCAGGGGCCAGGTCCAGGGACTGCGGCCCTTGCGCTGGGGCTCATCGGCGGGCTCGTCGTCGTACGTTGTTTCTTCCGGAACCCACTTGCGCTCCGCGGCCAGGGCGTTGGCCCGGGCCAGCGTC
>DAIQBQ010000186.1:0-6306 GCA_036781065.1 Actinomycetota bacterium | reverse complement strand
GTGGCTGCCGGCTGCCGGCCGGGGCATTGGGCCGGGCAGCGGCTCCCGGCTGCCGATTGCCCGGGGCGCGGCTGCGATCCCCTCTGGAGGACCCCGCCGGCCGGCGAGTCGCAGGCTTGATCGTAGCGGCGGCCATGGTGGAACTGTAGCGCGACCAGAGCCGGAAATGCTTTGTTTCCCGAAAACACCCCAGCTGAAACGGGGGCTAGGACCTGGCCCTCGGTCGTGCCGGCGGGTGCTCGCTCAGCGGGGCGAGGTCGGGAGTTTCCTCCGGGGTCTCCTGGAACGTCGTCACGACCTTCTCCTCGGGGTGCTCCTGCTCCTTGGCGGCGAGGTGGCGCATCGCTCGTTCGTCGGCCTCGGTGTACGGCGCCTGGAGGCCCCGGGGCCACAACCGTGTGGCCAGGACGACGTTGAGTTCGGCGGCGTAGAAGGTGATCTGGGCGCCGAGGTACATCCAGGTCAGCAGCCCGATAACCAACGCGAAGACCCCGTACGTTTGCGATGCGCTCTTCAGGGTGTGGCTGACGTAGTAGGTCCCGAGCTTTTGCAGCAGCCCGAGCAGGATGGCGGCGGCGATCGACCCGGGGACGACGTCGTGCCAAGAGATGTTGGCGACGGTCAGCACCCGGAACGCCAGCATCAGGATGCCGAAGTTGAGGGCGGCCGAGGCGACGACGGCCACCGAACTGAGCAGGGCGGCCTGCGGGCCGTGGCCGGCGGTCAATCCGGAGAGCACCGTCGACCCCAGGGCCGCCACGCCGAAGACGCCGAGCGCCATCAGTGCCCGCACCCGCGAGATCAGGAAGTTGGGCCGCTTCGATCGGGGGACGGACCACAGCTCGTCCATGCCGTATTGCAGCGCCTGGATCACTGCCAGGCCGGCGACCAAGGTGAAGATGATGCCGACCGCCAGGCCGAGCCCGCTGCCGTGGATCGTGTGGATGTCGGAGGTGATCTGGGTGCCGATGATCGGGATCCGGGCCAGCACCGAGTGGACGATGTCGCCCTGAAGCTTTTTGTTGCCCCGCAGCACGAATCCGAGCACCGTCACCAGGACCAGCAGCAGCGGGAACAGCGAGAAGAAGCCGTAATAGGCGACCAGCGCGGCCAGGTAGCCGGCCTGGTCCTCACCGAATTTCTTGTTGACCGACAGCGGGATGGCCAGCCAGGACCGGCCGCGTTGGAAGCTGTCGAACTGGCCGAGCAGCTCCTTGAGCTTGTTCATGGTCTGACCGGTTCATACCCAGTTTCCCGGGTGCTCTAGCGGTGAGGCTTACGGCCCTTCGATCAGCCGTTTCAGGACGCCCAGGTCCCGGCGGAACACCCGGGTCATCACCGGTTTGAGGCTGTGCAGGCCGGCGGCGCCGAACCAGCCCCAGGGCGGGATGAGGCGCTCCCGCCACCACAGGTAGCATCCGTCGCCAGTGCCCCGGCAGTGCATCAGCCCGGAGCCGGCGACCCAGCCGCGGTGGCGGATCTCCAGCCAGTTCGGCGGCTCCCAGCGGGTGACGACCACTGTGTCCCTGGTGGTGATGCCGGCGATGTGCACCGTCGCCTCGGCGCGGACCCCGACCCCCTCCCGCTGGTTGCCGAGCACCCGGAAGCCTGAGGCCTCGAGCTGCCAGCGATCGAGCTGCTCCCAGTCGACCAGCCAGGGCCAGACCTGCTCGGGACTGGCTCGGATGGCGGTGGCGACCTCGATGTCGACCGGTGCCGGCGTCAGGGGCATCGGCGCTACGCTAGCAGCCCAGGTACGCTGGGCCCATGCCGCTGACCGTCTTCGAACAGCTGGTCGTCGGGCCGCTCCAGTGCAACTGCTACCTGGTCGGCGACCCCGAGACCAGGGACGCCATCGTCATCGACCCCGGCGACGACGCCGACGGCATCCTGGCAGCCGCCGAGGCGCACGGGCTGCGGCTGGCCGCCGCGGTGGCGACCCACGCCCACTTCGACCACGTCCTCGCCGCCGAGGCGCTGCGGCAGCGGGCCGGGATCCCGTTCTACCTGCACCGCGAGGACCTCCCGGTGCTGGCCTGGCTGCGGGAGTCTGGGCTCATGGTCCTGGGCCAGAAGCTGCCCCCGCCGCCCGAGGTCGACCGGACGCTGGTCGAGGGCGACGAGATCAGCGCCGGGTCGGTGCGGCTCGGGGTGGTGCACACGCCGGGCCATTCGCCGGGCAGCATCAGCCTGCTGGCCGACGGGGAGGCACTGTTCTCGGGCGACACGCTCTTCTACGCCTCGATCGGCCGCACCGACCTGCCCGGCGGCGACCAGTCCGCCGAGCTGTCCTCCATCCGCACCCGGCTGTTCCCGTTGGGCGACCTGCCGGTCTACCCGGGCCACGGACCGGCCACGAGCCTCGATGTGGAGCGGGTCTCCAACCCGTTCGTGGGCCAGGGCGCCCGGCTCTGGACCCCCTGACGCCGAGGCCCTTTAGGCTCGTTTTCGTCTCCATCGGTTGAGTGGGGCCAGCCGGTTGAGTGGGGCCAGCCGGTTGAGTGGGGCCAGCCGGTCCCGGCCTTCTCAGGCGCCGTCCATGCCATCGCCGGCCCGCCCGCCCGTTGACAATGGGGGCGTGGAGGGGGTCCGCCGCTGGCTCCGGGCGCTCGTCCGGTTCCTGCACATCTGGCTGACGCTCGCCCGGCACGCCGCCGGGGCGGCCTGGGACCGCGTCGCTGGCCCCAGGGAACACATCCTGGCCCGCCGCCTCCGCCGGGCGCTGGAAGACCTCGGCGCCGGGTTCGTCAAGGTCGGCCAGCTGCTGTCGAGCCGGGCCGACCTGCTCCCGGACTCCTACCGGGCCGAGTTGGCCAAGCTCCGGGACCGCGCCCGGCCGGTGCCGCACCACAAGATCGTCCGTCAGATCGAGGGCGCCACGCCGGCCTTCGCCACGCTCCAGGCGCAGCCGGTGGCGGCGGCGAGCGTCAGCCAGGTGCACGAGGCCACGCTGCCGGGCGGCCGCCGGGTGGCGGTCAAGATCCTCCGGCCCGGGATCGGGTCGCTGATCCAGGCCGACGTCGCCCTGCTGGCGCTCGCCGCCCGGCTGGCCGAGCGCCTCTCCCGCAGTGCCCGGCTCTTTGACCTCTCCGGCACCGTCGCCGAGGTGGGCGCCATGCTCCGCCGGGAAGTGGACTTCGTCGCCGAGGGCCGGCACGCCACTGCGATCCGTGACGTGTTCGCCGGCGACCCGACGGTGGTTGTGCCGGAGATCGTCAGCGCCGGCCCGACGGTGATCGTGATGGACTACGTCGACGGGGTCTCGCTGGCGGACCCTGAGGCCCTCGAGGCCGCCGGCTGCTCCCGGAGCCGCTACGCCGCGTCGGCGATCCGGGCCAACCTCGCCATGGTGCTCGGGCCCTCGGTCTTCCACGCCGACCTGCACCCCGGCAATCTGCTGGCGGTGCCCGGGAACAAGCTGGGGCTGCTCGACTTCGGCGCCACCGGCGACGCCAGCTCGGCGAGCCTTTCCGCGGCGGTCAGCGCGGTCTTGGACGCGGTGTTCGGCTACGACCCCGAAGCGCTGACCGACGGGGTCCTCATGATGGCCACTCCCATCGCCGGACTCGACCGCACCACCCTCACCAAGGACCTCGACGTCTCGCTGCTGCGGCCGCTGACCTCGGAATCGCTCGGCGCCGTCCAGGCGGCGCAGCTGCTGCGCGACCTCGCCGGCCTGCTCCGCCGGCACGGCCTGCGGGTGAACCCGGAGATGACCGCCCTGCTGCGGGCGGTGCTGACCTGCGAGTCGACGGCCAGGGAGCTCGACCCCGGGCTGTCCTTCCGCCAGGTCGTCGTGCCCTTCCTGGTCACCCGGGCGATGGGGTTCCCGGCCCACGTGGTCGATCCTTAGCTCAGCCTGCCCCGAGGGCTTGCGGCTGCCCGCGGCGGCATTTACTGTAGGAGAAATGCTTCAGCCTTTGGTGCAATGAGCAACCGCATGCCGGGGCGCTACCGGGCGGTGTCGGTGGCCGATGTCGGCGTCGAGCTCACCGAGGCGGGCCTCCGGGGGCTGCTCATCGGCCGGGAGGCATACCGGCACACCGCCTTCCTGGTGGTCCGGCGGGGGACCTATGCCGCGCTGGCCTCGGTGGCGACCGCCGATCGCGGCCCGCTGTTCTCCCCGATCGTGGACCTGGAGCTGCTCGCCGGTCCGGAGGACTGCGCGCTCGTCGACTCCGCTGACACCGACGTCGGCGTGCCCACCCAGATGGGCCGGGTAGCCCGGGAGCTGGCCCCCGGGAAGCGCTGCGTGATCGTCACCGGCCGCTACCGCCACGTGAGCTTCCTGCTCGACCCCTCCCCGCTCGCCGTCCGGGTGGTGGAGGTCGCGCCGCCGGCGCCAGCCAAGCTGGTCGACCAGGCGGCCCGGGTGCTGGAGCTGGCCGAGGAGCTGCCACCGATCGACCTGCAGCCCGATGTGGTCGACCTGGTGGCGCTCGCTGCCCAGCGGCCAGCGGAGCGCTACCTGGTGCCCTGCCGCGGATCGGGGATGGCGCCGCCGGGGGCCGAGGTCGCCTACCTCGACGAGCGGCCCCCCCGGCAGGACTGGGTGCTGGTCGGCTGTGCCCGGTCGCGCCAGCTGCACCGGTGGTTCTACGGCGGCGAGGAGTCGCCCAGCATCGACCTCTGCCCGCTGGCGCTGGCCCACCAGCGGGTGGGCGAGGGGATCCCGACGCTGACCAAGTGCTGCCTGCTGGACGACGTGGAGCGGCAGGGATCCTGCGTGGCGGTGCCCTGGGGTGCCTCGCTGGAGCAGGTGCGCCAAGGGCTGCACGCGGTGGCCGGCCTGGTGGAGCCTGCGTGGTCGCCCGCCTGACCGACTCGGAGCTCTACGCCCACCTCTGGGGGACTGACGAGCTGCGCCGGGTCTTCGACGAGCGGCCCCGGCTGCAGGCCTGGCTCGACATCCTGGTCGCCCTGGCCCAGGCGGAAGCGGACTACGGGTTGATCCCTGCGGAGGCCGGGCAGGCGATCGCTGCGGGGGCCGACGTCGACCGGCTCGACCTGGCCTACATAGCGGCGGAGACCCGGCGCACCGGCCACTCGACGCTGGGGCTGATCCACGGCCTGCAGCAGGTCCTCCCCGAGGCCGGCGGACGGTGGGTCTACCACGCAGCGACGGTCCAGGACGTCACCGACACCTGGATGACCCTGGCGTTCCGGCAGGTGGCGAGGGTGTGCTGGCGCCAGCTCCGGGCGATCGAAGCCGGCCTGCTGGCACTGGCCGAGGCCCACCGGGACACACCGATGTGCGGGCGCACCCACGGCCAGCCGGGGGCGCCGATCACCTTCGGGCTCAAGGCGGCCGGGTGGGCGGACGAGGTCCGGCGGCAGCTGGAGCGGCTGGCCGAGGCGCTTCCCCGGCTGTCGGTGGGCCAGCTCGGCGGTGGGGTGGGGACGCTGGCGGCGTTCGGCCCGCACGGCCTGGCGGTGCGGCGGCGGTTCTGCGAGCGGGTGGGCCTGGCCGACCCCGGGATTGCCTGGCTCTCGGCCCGCGACCGGCCGGCGGAGATGACCGGTCTGCTGGCCCAGATCACGGGCACGCTGGGGCGGGTCGGCAACGAGGTGCTGGAGCTGTCCCGCCCGGAGATCGGGGAGCTTGCCGAGTCGGTCCCCGAGGGGTTCGTGGGCAGCATCACCATGCCGCACAAGGTGAACCCCGAGGTCGCCGAGCACCTGGTGACGCTGGCCCGCCTGGTGCGGGCGCAGCACGCCGTCTTGCTGGAAGGGCTGGTGGCGGAGGGGGAGCGCGACGGCCGCGGCTGGAAGGCCGAGTGGGCGGCGGTGCCCGAGGCCTGCCTGCTGGCCGGCGCCGCGCTGGCGGCGGGCGAGCGGCTGGTCGCCGGGCTGGCCGTCCACCCGGAGGCGATGCGGGCCAACCTCGAGACCTGGCTCGCCACAACCGACACCGGGGCCTCGGCGGCAATGGTCGACCTGGTCCTCACCCGGGCCCGCAGCGCACGGGAGGCAGAACCGGAGTGCTGGCCGTGACCCAGTCCGTGCGGCAGGCAACCGAGGCCGGACCCTCCTCCGAGGCCCCTGCGCCAGAGCTGGTCGAGTCCGGGTTCGCCCTGGAGATCGCCGACGCTCCGCTCCTGCACCGCGGGCTGAACCTGGCCGACCTGGCGCACCTGCTGGTGCTCCGCGAGGCTGGCATCGTGCCGGCTCCGGCGTCGGCCCGGGTGCTCGGGGCGGTCCTGGCGGTACACCGGGACGTTCCCGCCCAGGCCTTCCCCTACGACGCTGCCGTGGGCGACCCGTACAACAGCCGGGAGGCCTACTTCGTCGAGCGGCTCGGCGACG
>DAIQBQ010000185.1:0-6350 GCA_036781065.1 Actinomycetota bacterium | reverse complement strand
CTCGACGACCTCTGACGCCGTCTTGCCCAACACGGCTGCCACCCTGACCGTGGCCCGGGACCCGGCGAGGTTACCTTCCAGCCCGGGGTGCTCGGCGTCGGTGGTGATGACCTCGTCGCCGGGGTGCAGGTCCAGGCCGCCGACGACGGTCTCGATGCCCTGGGTGGTCGACACGGTCACGGCGATCGTCGACGGCGGGACGCCACCGAGCAGGCCGGCGACTTTCTGGCGGATCTGGTCGCGCATCGCCATGCGCTCCGTGAAGGCGCCATGCACTCCCCGGCCCTGCTCCATCCCGAGCCGGTCGGCGGCAGCCATCGCTTCAACCGTCGCCTCGGAGAGCGGTCCGACGGCCCCGGCGTTCAGGTAGGCGATCCGGTCCAGCACCGGGAACCGCGGGTCGGCGGGCATGCCCGGCAGTGTAGGCGGAGTGCGGCTCCGCGGGCAGGCGGCGTCAGGCCCCGCGGTCAGGCCGAGTCAGGCCCGGGGGAGCAGCCGCCGGGTCGCCGGGCCGACCGCGGTGACGAGCATGCAGCTGCGTGGTTCGGCACCCGGCGGGGCGAAGAAGGCGGTTACCTCGTCGTCGTAGAAGGTGAGGCCGGTGGCGCCGATCCGGTGTGCCTCGGCGGCCAGGTAGATCCTTCCTCCCGTCACCCCGGCCTCGAGCTGTGCGGCCCGGTAGCCCCGCTGGCCCAGCTTCGCCAGGACGGCGGGCAGGTCGGCCATGAGGAAGTGAGTCGCCGCCGCGTCCCGGCCGAGGGCCTGCTCCAGGCACAGGAACCCGGCCTCGGAGCTGAAGTCGCCGGCGCCCAGGAGGGCGAAGGCCTGGTTGTAGCGGTAGGCCCCCGGCTCCAGGCCGTCGAGGCGGTTCGCGATCACATGCGGCTCGATCAGCTGCGAGCCGCCCGGGGCGTAATCGGTGGGCACGCCCCGGGTCGCCCGGTCGAGGATCGTGGCGAGCGTCCCGCCGGCCATGGGGACCGGGTCGAAGGACCGCGCCGAGCCCCGGCGCAGGATCACCGCTTCGAGGGTGTCGGACGGCCCGGGGCCGAAGCTGATCGGTGGATTGGGTCGCTCCGCCACGTCCCGCCAGGCGTTGACCTGGCCGGGCTCAAGGCGCCCCGACGCCTGCGCCGCCAGCACCTCAGGGTAGGCGGTCTCCTGGGCCGACAGCCCACGCCAGGCAAGGTCGAGCCGGGGCGCGTCGACCGCGGCCGGCGCCGGGGAGCCAGCCCCGATTGCCAGCAGGCACAACGGGACCTCGGTCTGGCCGTCGATGCCCAGGAGCTGCTCCACCCCTCCGTCGGCGAAGCCCACCACCACCCGGCCGGGGAGCCCGGCCGCGGCCGCCAGCGCCAGCAGGTTGATCGTGATCATGCCGGCATCCCAGTAGAGGTGGCGGAAGCCCCGCGGGCCGTACTTCCAGGCCGTCCGCCAGGGAATCCCGGTAAGGGCAAGCACCAGGGGAGCCTCGGCCAGGGCGGGCTCGCCAGCGGCGGCCGCGACCGCGTTTCCGCGGTGATCCCCGGAACGGAGCCGGGTCAGCGCCCGGCGCATCGGGTGGTAGTGATACAGCCCGGGCTCGACCCCGGGCAGGCCGCCGGTCAGCACGTAGAGCTCGACCGGGTACAGGCCGCCGGCCGAGGCGTAACTGCGGAAGTACCAGGCCTCGGTGGCGGAGATCGACCGCTTGCGGGTGACCGACGCCCCGTAGCCGAGCAGCCGGGCCAGCAGCCCGGCGTCGAGCGGCCGTGCCGGGGCGCCCGGCCGCCCGGCGACGGCGTCCAGCGCGCTGAACCGCAGCGAACCGCCAGGCATCCCCAGGTCGACTGCTGGCAGGTCGCCCAGGTACTCCTTGTACGGGTAGGGCTGGTTGGCCCAGTCCAGCCGGCGGGCCGATGCACGTACGCTGGCCGGCGAGTGCTTCGACGCCTCGTGGTAGTCCAAGATCCCGGGCACCCCGTCATTGTCCCGCGGTCGCGGATTTGGGCCGCCGGCCGGGCCCGCCGGTCAGCTAGCGCACGCCCGTTCGTGCGGAGTTAAATTCCTCGCCGCCCAACGGTATTGTTGGAAACGTGAGTACCTCACGGGTGGAAGCGTTCAGCGACGGTGTGATCGCCATCCTGATCACGATCATGGTGCTGAATTTCAAGGTGCCCGCCAGCCCCACGGTCGCCGCCCTGCGCAAAGTGTTGCCCGCCTTCTTCACCTATGCGCTCAGCTTCACCATCGTGGGCATCTACTGGAACAACCACCACCACATGCTCCACCTGACCACGCGCATCAACGGCGGGATCCTCTGGGCCAACCTCAACCTGCTGTTCTGGCTCTCGCTGTTCTCGTTCTGCACCGCCTGGGTGGGCAAATACGGCTTCGCTACGGTGCCGACCGCGGTCTACGGGTGCGTCCTGCTGCTGGCCGCCTTCGCCTACTACATCCTTCAGCAGTGCATCGTCGCCGATCAGGGGCCGAACTCCCCGCTGGCGGCGGCCTTGGGCAAGGATTTCAAGGGCAAGGCGTCGCCGGTCATCTACGCCCTCTCGGTCCTGCTGACCTTTGCCAACCGGTGGATCGGGGTCGCCGGCTACGTGACCGTCGCCCTGATGTGGCTCGTGCCGGACCGTCGCCTCGAAGCCCGGTTCGCCAGGCAGGCGGTGATGCAGGCGATCGCGGCAGAGGAACAAGCGGACGCGCAGTCAGAGACAAACCGCGGCTCGCCCCGGTAGTCCCGCCGTCCTACCGGCGTCCCGGAACGCCCTAAGGTGGGAATGATCTCTGTAGCCACGAGCGATCGGAGCCATGCCAATGAACCCCCTCGAGCAACTCCACGCCGCGGGCCAGAGCGTCTGGCTCGACTTCCTCCGCCGGGGTCTGATCTCGTGCGGCGGGCTGAAGCGGCTGATCGACGAGGACCGCCTGGGCGGCGTCACCTCCAACCCGAGCATCTTCTCCAAGGCCATCGGCGGGTCGACCGACTACGACGACGCCATCAAGGACCTTGCCGAGCACGGCGACCCGGACCCGATCGACGTCTTCTACGACCTTGCCCTGGACGACATCGCCAAGGCGGCCGACCTGTTCCGCCCGGTCTACGAGGCCGCCGGCGGGCGGGACGGCTTCGTGTCCTTCGAGCTTGAGCCCAAGCTCGCCCACGACACCGACGGCAGCATCACCAAGGCCCGCGAGCTGTTTGCCTCCCTCGGCCGGCCAAACGTGATGATCAAGGTGCCGGGCACCGCCGAAGGGGTGCCGGCGATCGAGCAGCTGATCGCCTCGGGGGTCAATGTCAACGTCACGCTGCTGTTCTCCGTCGCCCGCTACGAGGAGGTGGCCCTGGCCTACATACGCGGGCTGGAGCGCCGGGTGGAGGCAGGTGAGCCCATCGGCCGCATGGCTTCGGTCGCCTCGTTCTTTGTCTCCCGCGTTGACACCGCCGTGGACAACCTGCTCGCGGAGGCCTCGCCGCTGCGGGGCAGGATCGCCATCGCCAACGCCAAGCTGGCCTACCGCCGGTTCCGGGAGATCTTCTCCGGGCCTCGCTGGGCGCCGCTGGCCGCCGCCGGGGCCGGGCTCCAGCGGCCGCTGTGGGCATCGACCGGGACCAAGAACCATGCCTACTCCGACGTCCGCTACGTCGAGGAGCTGGTCGGCTCCGACACCGTGAACACCATGCCCCAGGCGACCATGGACGCCTTCCGGGACCACGGCAGGATCCGGCCCCACGCGGTCGAGGAGGAGGTCGAGCAGGCCGCCGGCATGGTGACCTCCCTGGCCGGCCAAGGTGTCGATCTGGCGGCGGTCACCGCCAAGCTCGAGGTCGACGGCATCGAGGCCTTTGCCAACGACCTCGACACCCTGCTGGGCGTGATCGCCGGGAAGATCGAGCATGTGCGGGCGGGCCGGGGCCGCTGGAGCGCCTCGCTGGGTGCCCTGGCACCGCCGGTCGACCACCGGCTGGCGACGATGGCCAAGGAGGACGTCGTGTCGCGGATCTGGCGCCGCGACTACACGGTGTGGAAGCCCGACCCCACCGAGATCGAGAACCGGCTCGGTTGGCTCTCGGTGCCGGCGCTGATGGCCGAGCGGGTCGCCGACCTGCGGGCATTCGCCAAGCAGGCGGTCGCCGACGGCTTCACCCACGCCGTGCACATGGGAATGGGTGGCTCGAGCCTCGCCCCCGAAGTGCTGCGCCGGACCTTCGGGGTGGCGCCGGGGGCGATCGACCTGCAGGTCCTCGACTCGACTCACCCGGCGACGATCGCCCGGGTCGAGTCGTCGCTCGACCTGGCCCACACACTGTTCATCGTGGCCAGCAAGTCCGGCGGGACGCTGGAGACCATGTCGCACTTCCGCTACTTCTCCGACAAGGTGGGCTCCGGCGACCACTTCGTCGCCATCACCGACCCGGGCACCACGTTGGAGTCGCTGGCCAACGAGCGCGGCTTCCGGGCGACCTTCATCAACCCCGACGACATCGGTGGCCGCTACTCGGCGCTGTCGCTGTTCGGGCTGGTGCCCGCGGCCCTGATCGGCGCCGACCTGGAAGCCCTGCTTGACGCCGGCGAGGAGATGGCCCACGCCTGCGACGCCTGCGTCCCGTGTGGCGAGAACCCGGGTGCCTGGCTCGGGGCAGTGATGGGGGAGGCGGCCCTGGCCGGGCGGGACAAGTTCACCGCCGCTCTTGGCCGTGGCTTCGAGACCTTCGGCGACTGGATTGAGCAGCTGATCGCCGAGTCGACCGGCAAGGAGGGAAAGGGCATCGTCCCGGTGACCGGCGAGGACCTGGCCGACCCCGGCTCCTACGGCTCCGACCGGCTGTTCGTCGCCCTCGGTGACCACCCGCAACTTGACGCCCTGGCCGCCGCCGGGCACCCGGTGGTACGGCTTCCGATCAGCCAGCCAGCCGACCTGGGGGCAGAGTTCTTCCGGGCCGAGTTCGCCACCGCGGTCGCCGGGTCGATCCTCGGGATCAACGCCTTCGACCAGCCCAATGTCGCCGAGGCCAAGCACGCCACCGCCGCGATCCTCGACGGCGCGTCCGGAGCGCACCCGCCCGACCCCGGCCTCGACGACCTGGGGGCCTTGCTCGGCCAGGTGAAGCCGGGCGACTACATCGCCATCCAGGCCTACCTCGACCGCACCCCCTCCACCGAGGAGACGCTGCACAAGGCCCGGCTGGTGCTGCGCGACCGGCACCGGGTGGCGACCACGGTCGGCTTCGGCCCGCGGTTCCTCCACTCAACCGGCCAGCTGCACAAGGGGGGACCGAACACCGGTGTCTTCATCCAGATCGTCGACGCCGAGCGCGACGTCGACCTGCCGATCCCGGGCGTCCCGTATACCTTCGGTACGCTGATCGACGCCCAATCACTCGGCGACCTGCGCTCGCTCCGGGCGGCGGACCGGCGGGTGGCCCGCATCACCCTTGACCAGCTGACCCGGGTCACGGGCTAAGCCGCGCCACGACCATTAGCAAAGGGAGCTGCCCTAAGCTGGGCCCGGTGGACGCTGCCCTGGTGCTGGAGGGAGCCGACCTTGCCGCGGCACCGAGGGCTGCGGTCGGCGGGAAGGCGGCGAACCTGGCGGCGATGGCCACCGCCGGCCTCCCGGTGCCACCGTTCTTCTCGGTCACTCAGGGCGCCTTGGCCGTTCATCTCCTGGCGAACGGGATCCGATGGCCCGACCACGCCGGCTCCGTAGCTGCCGTCCGGGAACGGATCCGGACCGACCCGGTGCCTGAGGGCGTCGCCCGGGACGTGATCGGCGCGTACCGCCGCCAGGTCGCCGGGACTGGTCAGAAGGCCGTTGCCGTCCGCTCCTCGGCCGCCGCCGAGGACGGCGCGCTGGCGTCGTTTGCCGGGCAGTTCAGCTCGGTCCTCAACGTCGCCGGCGATGGCGCGCTTCTCGACGCCCTCCGCGAGTGCTGGGCCTCTTCGCTGTCCGACCGTTCGCTGGCCTACCGGGCAGGGACCCCGGCCACGGCGGGCCCCGGTTTTGCGGTCGTCGTCCAGACCCAGGTCGAGGCCCGGTGCGCCGGGGTGCTGTTCACCATCCACCCGGTCGACCCGGACTCCGGCACCGCCTACATCGAGGCGAACTTCGGCACCGGCGAGTCGGTGGTCGGGGGCCTGGTCACCCCGGACGGACTGACGGTGGGCCGGGACGGCAGGGGAGTCGTCGATTCGTTCGTGGCCACCAAGCGGCGTATGACCACCGCCGCCGCCGGGTCCGGGGTGCTGGTCGACGTCGACCCGGCGTGGCGGGACCGCCCGGTGTTGAGCGGTGACGAGGTGGCGGCGATCCTCGCACTCGGCCTGCAGATCGAGGCATTGCTCGGCGGCCCCCAGGAC
>DAIQBQ010000184.1:0-6363 GCA_036781065.1 Actinomycetota bacterium | reverse complement strand
GGGCTACTGGCTGGGCGCCTCCGACGGCGGCATCTTCAACTACAACGTGCCCTTCGACGGGTCGACCGGGTCGCTCAAGCTCAACGCCCCGATCGTCGGCATGGCGGCGACCCCGGACGGCGGGGGCTACTGGCTGGTCGCCGCCGACGGCGGCATCTTCTCCTTCGGCGACGCCGGTTTCTATGGCTCCACCGGCTCGCTCAAGCTCAACAAGCCCATCGTCGGCATGGCGGCGACCCCGGACGGGCAGGGCTACACGCTGGTCGCCTCCGACGGCGGCATCTTCTCCTTCGGCGACGCCGGTTTCTATGGCTCCACCGGCTCGCTCAAGCTGGACAAGCCGATCACCGGGATGACCGTGACGCCGAGCGGCAAGGGCTACTGGCTGGTCGCCTCCGACGGCGGCGTGTTCTCCTTCGGGGACGCCGCCTTCTTCGGTAGCGCCGCCGGCCGCGCCGGAGCGGCGGTGGTCGGCATCGCGGCGGCCCCCAACATCGTCTCCGGGGTGACCAGCATCTTCTTCTACCCGTGGTACGGCACGCCGTCGTCGACGGCGTCCGGGATCTGGATGCACTGGGACCAGGGCGGGCACACGCCCCCGTACGACATCGGGTCGTCGTTCTACCCGTCCCTCGGGGCGTACAGCTCGACCGACACCGCCACCGTCAACACCCAGATGCAGGAGATTGCCAACGCCGGGATCAACCAGATCATCGTCTCCTGGTGGGGGCAGGGCAACTACACCGACGAGGCGCTGTCGGTGATCCAGCCGATCGCCGCCAACTACGGGCTGGACGTGGCGGTCCACCTGGAGCCGTACGCGCCGCGCTCGGTGCCCTCGGTCATCAATGACATCAGCTACCTGCAGGGCAAGGGCATCACCGAGTTCTACGTCTACAACGCGGACAACTCCTCGGAGGGGATGGACCCGGCGTCGTGGGCGCAGGTGCGGGCGGTCTTTCCCAACATCACCCTGTTCGCCAACGGGAGTCCCGGCGACGCCAAGGACGGCAACCTGGCCAACTTCGCCGTCGCCGGCGGCTTCGACGGCATCTACACCTACGACCCGGTCAACTTCAGCGGGGCCGAGTTCCCGCACATCTGCGCCTCGGCCCGGGCCGACGGGCTGTTGTGCGCCCCGTCGGTCGCCCCGGGCTTCGACGCCACCCGGGCGACGAGCAACCCTACGGTCGTGGACCGGCAGAACGGCGCCCGCTACGACTCGATGTGGGCGGAGGCGATCGCCGCTGCCCCCAACCTGATCACCATCACCAGCTTCAACGAGTGGCACGAGGGCTCGCAGATCGAGCCGGCGCAGCCGTTCTGCATCCCGAACCAGGGGACCTGCTACCAGGACTACACGGGCGCCTACGGGCTGCCGGACCCGGCCGCACAGGGTGCCTACCTGGCCCGCACCGCCTTCTGGACGGCGCAGTACCGGGCGACGGTGACGCCGCCGTAGCAAGATCGTTCTTTGGAATCTGGCGGCTCTATTTGACCCTTCACGTTACAAAGAACCCGTTGCAGGGCGCTGAAGCACTAGTGGTAGGAGTGCGCGTCGTCCGGGAAGGCCCCGGACTCGACCTCGGTCCGGTAGGCAGTGACCGCCTCGGTGATGATCGTGGCCAGGTCGGCCTGGGCCTTGACGAACTTGGGCTTCGGACCGGTCGACGAGGCGGGCCGCAGGCCGAGCAGGTCGTTGACGACAAGCACCTGGCCGTCGCACGAGCCCCCGGCGCCGATGCCGATCGTGGGGATCGCCAGCGCCTCGGTCACCGCCCCGGCCACCGTTGACGGCACGCACTCCAGCACCAGCGAGAAGGCCCCGGCCTTCTGCAGGTCCTGGGCGTGGGCGAGGAGCCGGTGGGCATCCTCCTCGGTCTTGGCCTGGACCCGGTACCCGCCGAGGGCGTAGACCGACTGCGGCGTGAGGCCGAGGTGGGCCATCACCGGGATGCCCCGGTCGGTCAGCGCCTCGATCAGGCCTGGGTGCCAGCCCTCCAGCTTGACCGCGTGCATGCCGCCCTCCTTCATCAGGCGGACGGCGTTGCGGATGCCCTCCTCGACCGACACCTGGTAGCTGCCGAACGGCAGGTCGCCCACCAGCAGCGCCGATCGGGCACCGCGCGAGACCGCCCGGCAGTGGTGGAGCATCTCCTCCATGGTCACCGGCACCGTGGTGTCGTAGCCGAGCATCACCTGGCCGAGCGAGTCGCCGACCAGCAGCACCGGGATCCCGGCCTCGTCGAGGATGCGGGCGGTGGGGAAGTCGTAGGCGGTCAGCATGGCGAAACGACGGCTCTCCGACTTGAACCGGGCAAGGTCGCGCACCGTTACTGGCATGAGGAAGCTCCTTTCTGGTCCCGGGGTCTGGCCTCCAGGCCTTACTCCGAATTGTACGCCCGGCCCTCTTCCGGCTGCCGGTCGCCCTCCGGGCAGGCGTCGAGGAAACCGATCAGCACCTCGTTGAACACCTCGGTCGCCTCGACATGGACCTGGTGGCCGGCCCCCGGGACCACGATGTGGCGGGCGCCCGGCAGCCGTCTGGCCAGCTGCTCGCCGACCGCCTGCATCGCCGGCTCGCTGTCGGCCCCGTTGACGACCAGCGAGGGGATCGCCAGCGCCGCCACCGCGGCGGGGTCCGGCCGGTAGTCGACCGGGCTCTGCTGGCGCAACTGCTGGGGGAGCGTCCGTTCGAGCAGCGGCCGGGCCGGGTTGTCCGGGGTCAGCCCGTCCGCCATGCCGGGGTCCATCAGCGCCAGCAGCGGCCCCAGCCAGGCCTCGGTCGGGGCTCCGGCCGCGCCGGCCTTCTCCAGCTCGATGAACCGGTCGACCCACGGGGCGTAGTCCGGGTCGTCCCGGAGCCAGCCGAACAACGCCGCCTCGACGAGGGTCAGCGAGCGGACCCGTTCCGGGCGGCGCAGGGCCAGCTCCAGTGCGACCAGCGCCCCGTAGGAGATGCCGACCAGGTGGCTGCTCTCCGCCTCGCGGAGGTCGAGGGTGAGCGCCAGGTCGTCGGCCTGGAGGGACACGGGGACCAGCGGCCCGGAGGGCGCCCCGGGTCCAGTGCCGCTCCCCGGGGAGCGGCCGTACCCCCGGCGGTCGACGGCGATCACCCGGTAGCCGGCCTGGGCCAGCGGGCCGATCTGCCGGGCCCAGGTGGGGCCGGAGTGGAACCCGGCGCCGTGGACGAGGATGACCGGCGGGCCGGCGCCCCGCTCGAGGGCGGACAACTCGACTGGAGGCGGGTTCATGGCATCGTCCTTTGCGACTCGGCGGTGTGGCGTAGCACCAGATTCTTGCCGCTCCGCCGGCGGTCCTGGCCAACTGTGCCGGGGCGATATCATCAATGCTGAGGATTCCAGAGCAGGCATCCAGCGGCCCTGTAGCTTCCTGGAAGGCTCAAACTACACCGTTCAGCCGGGCAACCGGGCGATATGAGGGGATTGATCAGTGAACGCCAAGGTAGCTGTCCTGTGCTGGGAGGAGAGCCGGCCCTGGGTGAGCGCGCTGCGCCAGAACGGCTACAGCGTGCCCTGGGTCGAGGAGCCGAAGGGCGAGACCTACAAGCAGATCCCCAAGGTCGAGCCGGACCTGGTGCTGGTCGACCTGACCCGCCGCCCCGATCAGGGCAAGGCGATCGCCATCGGGCTTGCCGAGAACGAGGCGCTGGGCGAGATCCCGATCGTCGTCGTCGGCAAGGTGTCGGCCGCCCGGGGGCTGAAGGGCAAGGTCAAGAACCTGGTGCTCACCAATCCTGGCGACATGGTGACTGCGGTGAAGTCGGCGCTGTCAGAGAAGGACTAGTCTGCCCGCTGTGCACGACAAGGTAGTCCTGATCACCGGTGGCGCCGGGTTCCTCGGCAGCCACTTTGTTCATCTGGCCCTCGATGAGGGTGCCGCCCAGGTGGTCAACCTCGACAAGCTGACCTACGCCGGCGACCTGCGCCGGCTGGACGGGCTCGAAGACGACCCCCGCTACCGATTCGTCCAGGCCGACGTCGCCGACGCCGATGCCGTGGCCCACGTCCTCGACGTGTTCCGGCCGCAGATCGTCGTCCACTACGCCGCCGAGACCCACGTCACCCGCAGCGAGACCGACCCCGACTTGTTCTTCCGGACGAACCACCTGGGGACCGGGACGCTGCTGGCGGCGGCGGAGATGAAGAGCGTCGAGCGGTTCGTGCACGTGTCGACCGACGAGGTCTACGGCTCCATCCTCGAGGGCGCCTACACCGAGCAGGACAAAAAGCCGGGCGAGGGGGCGGCGACGTCGCCCTACGCCCGCTCCAAGGCGCTGGCCGACGACCTGGCGCTGTCCTTCTCCGGCGACCTGCCCGTGGTCGTCGTGCGGCCCACCAACGCCTTCGGCCCCTACCAGTTCCCGGAGAAGGCGTTCGCCCGCTGGGCGACCCGGGCGCTGTCCGGTGACCCGCTGCCGGTCTGGGGCGACGGCCTGTACATCCGCCAGTGGCTCTACGCCGGCGACTTCGCCCGGGCGGTGGCACTCGCCGCCACGTCGGCGGAGCCGGGACGGGCCTACAACGTCGGCCCCCGCCACGACCCGGAGATCACCAACATCGCGCTGGCCCGGTGGCTGGTCGCGTCGTTGGGGCTGCCCGAGGACCGGGTTGTGATGACCGCCTACGACCGCCCCGACCACGACCGCCGCTACTGCGTCGACGCCTCGGCGATGATGGCGCTCGGCTGGCAGCCGGGCGACGTCTGGGAGCAGCTGGCGTCGACGGTGGCCTGGTACCGGGAGCACGGGGCCTGGTGGCGGGACCACCTGGCGGTTGCCGAGTCGATCTACGCGCCAGAACGGGCATGAACGCCGAGCCGGTCGAGGGGATCCCCGGGGCGATCCTGTTCACGCCCCAGGTCCACGCCGACGGGCGGGGCTCGTTCATGGAGATCTTCCGCCAGGACGCCCTCGGGGTCGACTTCGTCCAGGCCAACCATTCCCACTCCGCCGAGGGGGTGCTGCGCGGGCTGCACTACCACCGTCGGCAGTCCGACGCCTGGTACGTGATCAACGGCGAGGCGCAGGCCATGCTGGCCGATATCCGGACGCCGTCCGACTCGCCGGCGGTGGCCTCGGTGACGCTGTCGGCGGAACACCCGCAGGTGCTCTACATCCCGCCCGGGGTCGCCCACGGCTTCCTGGCCGTCACCACGGTCGACCTGATCTACTGGGTGACCACCTACTACGACGCCAGCGACGAGTTCGGCGTCGCCTGGGACGACCCAACCCTGGGGGCGCCCTGGAAGCTCGCCGATCCGGTCCTCTCCAACCGGGACCGCACCAACCCGAGGCTGGAGTGGAGCGCCATCCCCGCCTGGTCGTAACCGGCGGGGGCGGCCAGCTCGGGCGGGCGTTCCAGGCGCTGCTGGCTGGGCCGGTCCGCCGGGGTGAGGCCAGCTTCGTCGACCAGGAGGACGTCGACCTGACCGCCGGCGACGAGGTCCGGCGCACGATCGTGGCGCTGGGGCCGGAGCTGATCGTCCACGCCGGGGCGTACACCGCGGTCGATGCCGCCGAGGGCGACCCGGAAACGGCCCGTGCGGTCAACGCCTCCGGGACCCGCCAGGTGGCGAAGGCGGCGGCCGAGCTGGGGGCGTTGTTGGTCTACGTTTCCACCGACTACGTCTTCGACGGCACCGCTTCGGCGCCCTACCGGGAGGACGCATCCACCCACCCGCTGTCGGTGTACGGGGCGACCAAGCTGGCCGGGGAAGAGCAGGCGGCGACGGCGCCGGACCACCTGATCGTGCGCACCTCCTGGGTGTTCGGCGAGGGGAAGAACTTCGTCCGGGCGATCCTGCGGGCGGCCGGGGCCGAGCCGGGCCGGGAGCTGGCCGTCGTCGACGACCAACGGGGCCGGATGACCTACGCACCGGACCTGGCCGGGGGCCTGCTGGGGCTGGTCGGCGCCGGCGCCACCGGGCTGTTCCACCTGCAGGGGGGCGGCGAGCCGGGGAGCTGGGCCGACGTCGCCGAGGTCGCCCTGGAGGCCGCCGGCCTGCCCGCCACCGTGAAGCGCACCACAACCGCCGCCTACAACGAGGGTCGCCCCGGGCCGATCGCCCCCCGGCCCGGCTACAGCGTGCTCGACTGCTCGAAGGCCGCCGCCCTCGGCGTGGCGCTCAGGCCCTGGCGCGATGCGGTAGCGGAGTATGTCAAGGTGGCGACCACATGAAAGGCGTCGTGCTCGCCGGGGGGCTGGGGACCCGGTTCCACCCGGTGACCAAGGTCGTCAACAAGCACCTGCTCGACGTGTTCGACGAGCCGATGGTCTTCTTCCCCATCCGTACCCTGGCCGCCGCCGGCATCAAGGAGGTCACCCTGGTGACCGGGGAGGA
>DAIQBQ010000183.1:0-6369 GCA_036781065.1 Actinomycetota bacterium | reverse complement strand
TCGGGGCGACGGCTGCGGACTCGCCACGGTGCATCGTTGCGATGAACCCTCTGGTCGCGGTGAGCGCGAGTCCAAGGGCCAGCATCAGTCCGCTCCAGCCACCCCCGGTCGAGGTGCAGTACCCGGTCTGCAGCCCGGCTTTCAGGTGGCCGGCCATCACCCGCTCGCACAGCCAGGGCCGGGCGTTCAGGCACGGCCCGCACCACGGGTCAAGGCCACGGGGCACGCAGGACAGGACGGGGTCGATGACGACGCGCTGGCCTGCCTTCATGGTGCCGGCGTCATCGAGCAGGTCGCCCACGACCTCGTGGCCGAGCACGAACGGCATCGACACCAGCGCCGAGAAGTAGAGGCTGGAGCCCCCGGCGAGGGTATTCAGGTCGGAGCCGCAGATGCCCGACATCCGGGGTGCCACCCGCGCCCAGCCGGGGCCGGGCAGGACCGGGTCCTTGCGGTCGACGTAGCGCAGCGGCGACAGCGGGCCGGAGAGCAGGCCGGGCACCGCCGAGCCCAGCGCGCGGGCGCCGAGGTACTTGGGAACCGAACGGTGCAGCTCGAGGCAAAGGGTCATGGCATCACCAGGAGAAGTCCTGCGGAACCGGCGGGACGAGGACCTTCGGCGTGCCCTTGCCCGGCTCCCAGATCTCGACCGGCCAGCGCCGGGAGTTGGCCATCCGGGCCAGCGACACCTCGGGGTTGACCGCCACCGGGTGCCCGACCGCCTCCAGCATCGGCAGGTCGGTCAGCGAGTCGGCGTAGCCGTAGGAGGCGGCCAGGTCGGCGCCCGTCGCCCGGGCGTAGTCGTTCAGCCACGAGGCCCGGGCCTCGCCGACCAGCGGTGGCTGGGCCAGATCGCCGGTGAAGATGCCGCCGACCTCGCCGAGCGTTGCGCAGACCAGCTCGTCGGCGAGCGGCTTCAGCACGCTGAAGGTGAAGTCCAGCCCAGCGGTCATCAGGATCACCCGGTGCCCCATCGCCCGGTGCTGGCGGATGCGGCGCAGCGCCCCCGGGGCCATCCGCTTGATCATCAGCTCGGGCAGCAGCGAGCCGGCGAGCGCCCGGACCCCCTCCGCCGAGGCGCCCTCGTAGAGCCGGTAGAACTTGCGGAGGAACTCTCCGCGGTCCCGCCGCTCGGCGGCGAGGAAGCCTGGGGCCTTGGGGATCAGCGAGACGAACTCTCGGGCCCGGCCGAGGCCGTCCTCCTCGGCCATCCGCAGCCACAGGTAGGGCTCGATGACGTTGGAGTCGACGATCACCCGGTCGATGTCGTAGATGGCGATGACGATCTGGCCCTCCGCCGGCGGGGTGAGCTTGACCACCGGCGCCGTCCGGGCCGACGACACCCGGCGCAGCGAGCGAGTGATCTGGGGCAGGTGGGTGTCGTGGAAGTAGTGCTGCCAGCTGTAGCTGGCCGGGTCGAAGCCGAAGGTCGTCTGGTCCTCGGCGGGTAGCGACTCGTACAGCGCCCGGGTCTTCTCGTCGGTGTAGATCACCTCGGCCTCGACGTAGGGGCCGTACAGCTCGGCGTAGCGCTTGGCGAAGTCGAGGCGGCCGCGGAGGTCGTCAACGCGGCGGGCGGCCGTGCGGGCCATCGCCCCGTGGGGCAGCCGGCTGACCGCTTTCTCGGCGGTCGTGATGACCTTCTCGGCGGTGTCCATGCGGCGCTGCACCGCAAGTCGCCCGGGAAAGGTCCAGGTGGGGACCTTGTAGTGGCCCCGGCCCCGCTCGGGCAGCGGGTGCTCCTCGAAGTAGGTGCGGCAGAAGTCGTAGAGGTCCCGGTACTTGAGCGGGTTGCGGAAGCCGCTGGATACGTGGTGCACGGCCCGACGCTGCGGCGGCGTGGCGGCGACGGCCAGCATGGCGTTGACCACCAGGTCGACCGGGATGACGTCCAGCACCCCCTCCGGGATGCCCGGGAACTCCGGCAGCGAGCCGCGGCCAAAGGCCAGGATCACCGGCTCGGCCATCCGGAAGCCCTCGATCCAGCCCGGGACCGGGCGGGCGAGGGCGCTCTCGATGATCGAGGGCCGGATGATCGTCAGCGGGTTGTCGCCGGCGGTCTCGTCGAGGGCCATCTCGGTCAGCGCCTTCGTGAACGTGTAGACGTCGGGCCAGCCGAGGCTCCGCGCCCGCGCCCGGCCGTACTCGATCAGCCGGTCCCGCTCCCAGTTGCGGCGGTGCTGCTCGGAACGCTTGGCGATCGACTGGGGTCCGGCCCGGCCGACCTCCTTGCGCGCCTTGGCCTCGAACCGGGCCAGCAGCTCCGGGCGGCGGGCGTCCGCCTCGATCTCGGCCCTCGCCCGCGCCGCCGAGTCGGCCTCGGCCCGCCAGCGCACCCGGCGGGAGAGCAGCTCCTCGGGCTGGGTTCCCCGGGTGAGCCCGGCGACGTAGGCGGTCGAGACGTGGAGGAACGGCTTGCCGCCGCCGGCCTCGTAGAGCCGGAGCGTGCCGAGCAGGTTGGTCTTGAACGCCTCGTCGACCGGGGGGTCGAAGGACACCGTGGCGGCGGTGTGGATGATGAGGTCGATGTCGTCGGCGACCGGGATCGGGCCGTCGGTCAGGTCGGCGGAGAGCGGGTTGACCTTCGTTGCGGCCAGCTCCCGCAGGGCGTCCATGCCGATCTGCTCGACGGTCGGCTTGAACGCCGAGCCGCCGAGGAGGGTGCGGAGCCGGGCCGGGGCGTCGCGGCGGATCAGCAGGTCGACCCGCTCGATGGGGACGTCGACGATCAACCGCTGCAGGAAGGCGGTGCCGAGGAAACCGGTCGCCCCGGTCATCAGCAGCTTCTTGCCTGCCAACCCTTCCCTGATCACGCTGCTGCCGTTTCCTTTTTTGTGTGGCCCGCGGCGCGCGCGGGCAGAGGTTCATCGCCTGGGACTTCCGGCCCCCGGGCTTCTCCGGCGTCGCGATCCGGAGGCCCTGTTCTCTACCGGGCGGTAGATTATCTTCCGGGGCCGCTGCGCCGCAAGCACCCGCGGGCCCAGGTGATCCTTCGTCTTGTTCTGGTGCGAGTTCCCCACCTAGATGCTTGGTGTGATTTTTACCCGGATACCGGGCAAAAACAGGCAGGTGCACTTCTCCGCAAGCCCCGGCCCGGCCCCCGCCCGCTAGGATGCCCGGCACATGGGACGCACCGCACTCGTGACCGGCGCCTCCGGCTTCATGGCCCACCAGCTCATCCCGGTCCTCCTGGAGGACGGCTGGGAGGTACGTGCCACCGCCCGGAAGCCACGGCCCGACTGGCTCCCTGACGAGGTCAGCTACGAGCCCGCGGACCTCGCCGGGGACGCCCCGCTCGCCCCGCTCTGCCAGGGCGCCGATGCCCTGTTCCATCTCGCCGGGGCCACCAGCTCGCTGTCGTCGGCTGAGGAGATGCACCGTTCCAATGTCATCGGGACGACCCGGATCGCGGCGGCGGCCCGCGAGGCGGGCACCGGCCGGTTCGTGCACATCGGCTCGACCTCCATCTACGGCGAGGAGGTCCCGCTCCCCCAGCCGGTCCTGGAGACCGTCGAGCCGCACCCGAGCCGCGGCTACGGGAAGGCCAAGTGGGGCGCCGAAGAAGCGCTGTGGGCCGAGGTCGCCAAGGGCCTCCCGGCCGTCGCCCTCCGGCCGGTGTCGATGTTCGGGCCGGGAGCGTTCAAGCTGCTGGCCAGCGCCATCCTGGACGTCGCCATCGAGCAAGCCGCCGGCGAGCCGGCCTTCGCCGTAGAAAGCACCCCCATCGAGCTGCGCCTCGTCCACGTCGCCGATGTCGTCGGTGCCGCGGTGCACCTCGCACAAGCCCCCGGCGCAGCGGGCCGGCCCTACAACGTCGTTGCCGCCTGGTACCCCTCGGCGCTGGAGTTGGCCGGCATCCTGACCGAGCAGTTCGGGATGCGACTCGAGGCCTGCGAACCTTCGGGCAGCTGCGGCCTCCCCCTGGGCAAGCGGCGGGCGACCTGGGAGTCGATGGTCGCCGCCGGGATGCGGCCGAGCATCCTGTTCACCGAGGAGCGGCTCCGCTTCCTGAAGAAGCAGAACCGCAACAACCGGCTCAGCACCGAGGCGCTCACCGGGACCGGGTACCGGTTCGCCTACGGGGATGAGCCCGGCGTCCTCACCGGGATCGCGGACACGATCGCCTGGTACCGCGGCCAGCGGTGGATCAGCTGAGGGTAGGCGCCCGATGCCGCTTCAGGCCGTGATCTTCGACGTCGACGGGACCATCGCCGAGACCGAGCGCCACGGCCACCGCGTCGCGTTCAACCGGGCCTTCGAGGAACACGGCCTCCCCTACCGCTGGGACCCCGAGCCCTACGGGGAGCTGCTCGCCCAACCCGGCGGCGAGCGGCGGCTGGAAAAGTACCTCCTGGCCGCGGGCCACCCGGCGGAGGAGGCCTCGGAGCTGGCAACCAGCCTGCACAAGCGCAAGCAGCAGCTGTTCCTGGCCATCGTCCGCGAGGGAGCGATCCCACTGCGCAACGGCATCGCCCGGCTCGTCGACGAGCTCGTGGCCGGGGGGATCGCGGTCGGGGTGGCGACCACGGCCGGCCGGGTCTGGGTCATCGAGCTGCTGGAGCTGCTCCTCGGCGACGAGCGGATGAGCGCCGTCCGGGTCATCGTCACCGGTGAGGACGTCTCCGCCCTCAAGCCGGATCCGGAGGTCTACCTGAAGGCCCTCGCCGGCCTGGGCTGCGACGCCGGGCAGGCGCTGGCGATCGAAGACTCCGCCGCCGGCATGCGGTCGGCGAAGGCCGCCGGGCTGGCCTGCCTGGTCGTCCGCAACGGGTACACCACCGGCCACGACTTCACCGGTGCCGACCTGGTCGTCGACGACCTCGACGAGTCGTCGATCGACCTCAACGCCCTGCGCCAACTGCGGGAGAGCGCGCCGTGAAACCCAAACGGCGACGCGCCGCGGTCGCCGCCGCGCTGGCCTGCATCGCCGCCGCCTGCAGCAGCGGCCCCCCGGGGCCGGTCTCGCTGCCCGGCGCGGTGATCAACAAGGGCACCGCCGACGTGGCCGCAGCCGGTCAGAACGCGACGGTCACCATCACCACCGGCGACGACTGGTTCGACCCGACCTTCGTCAAGGTGGCGCCCGGAGCGCGGTTGACCGTCCACCTGGTCGATGCCGGTACCGTGACCCACACGTTCACGATCGACGGCCAGCACATCGACGTCGTCCAGGACCGCAAGGGCCAGAAGGACACGGTCACCGTGACCATGCCGGCCGACGGCAAGCCGGTCGACTTCTACTGCAAGTACCACCAATCAGCCGGCATGCAGGGCGCCTTCTACACGAGGTAGCTAGACCCCGTAGCTACACCCCGTAGCTACACCCCCGGCCGCGCCGCGCCAACGTAGTCCGACATCAGCGGCTCAACCTGGACGTCCTCGCCAGTCTCGGGGGCGTCGACCATGTTCCCGTTGCCCACGTACATGCCGACATGATGGATCGGGCTCCCAAAGAACACCAGGTCACCGGGCTGCAGGTCGCTCCGGGAGACGTGCGGGAGCATGGCGTACTGGCCGGCCGCCGAATGCGGCAGCGACACCCCGGCATGCCCCCAGGAGAACATCGTCAACCCGGAGCAGTCGTAGTCCGCCGGCCCCGACCCCGCCCACACGTAGGGCTTGCCGATCTGCGCCATGGCCACCTGGATGGCGGTTGCCGCGCCCCCGGAGCTGGGAAGGGCGGGCAGGCCGATCCCCCTCCCCGAGGACTTGTTCAGCTCGGCGCTCAGCGATGCCCGGGCCGCCGATGCCCGGGCCGCCGCCGCCTGCGCTTCAGCCGCCTTGGTTGCCGTCGTGATCTGGCCGAGCAGCTGGTTCTCGGTCGCCAGCTGGGAGATCAGGGTTGCCCGCTCGGAGGCCAGCTGGTCGGTGATCGCCTTCGCCTGGGCGAGCTGCGAGTTCAATGTGTCGGCGGCCAGCTGCGCGCGCTGGTCGGCGATCTGGAGCTGGTTGATGATCCCTGATTCCCAGGTCCCGACCTGGGACAGCAGCTCCATACGCTGGTTGAACTGGGCCAGGTTCTTCGAGGTCAGGAACGATGCGAGCACGCTCGGCGCCCCCTGCTTGTAGATCGCCACTGCCTGCTGGGTGGCGATCTGGACCACGGCAGCACGGGTCGCCTGGGCTTTGGCGCTCTCCGCCCGGGAGTCGGAGATCTCGTTCTGGACACTCTGCAGGTGGATGGTGGCCTCGTTGTACTGCTCGTCGACGACCGAGATCCGGTTCCCGAGGCTGTTGATCTGCGCCTCGACCTGACCCTGGCTGGTGGCGGCGGCGGGGGCCTGCCCGAGCAGCGGCAGGACGAGGGCGATTGCGGCGGCGATGGCGGTCGCCATGGAGGCGGCAGTCAGGCGCCCACGGGCCCTCCGG
>DAIQBQ010000182.1:0-6415 GCA_036781065.1 Actinomycetota bacterium | reverse complement strand
TTGCCTTGCCTTTGCCTTGCCTTTGCCTTGCTTTGGCCTTTGGGGGGGGATCCGGGGGGGCTAAGCCCCCCCGGACGTGGTAGCGTCCTCAACTCCCATGCCGACGTTTCACGAGATCCTGGGCGGGAGCATTGTCGGAATCTTCTTCGTCATCTTCGTCTGGGGCACGCTCTTCTGGATCCGCAACCGCGACCCCGGCCGTTACTTCTGGGGTCTGCTCGGGATCGGCCAGGCGATCCTCGGCCTGGAGGCCGTCGTCGGCCTCATCCTGTACTTCATCACCAAGCCCGCCAACCGGCCGCAGTGGCTCCACTACTCCTACGGCGGCTTCGCGATCCTGATCCTGATCATCGCCCACCGCGTCGCCAAGCGCTACGAAGGCATCGAATGGGCGGTGTTCGCGGTCGCGTCGTTGTTTGTGACCGGGCTGTTGGTCCGCGGTTACATGACCGGGATTGGGATGGTCTAAACCACTACATCTGGTATAAAGGATGCACCCAACCACTACCTGAGCCGCCAGAGGAGCACTTCATTGGACCTTGAGATCGGCATCGCCAAGACCGCCCGACGGGCGTACGGCTTCGATGACATCGCCATCGTTCCCTCCCGCCGCACCCGCGACCCTGACGACGTCGACCTCTCCTGGGAAATTGACGCCTACCGGTTCAAGATCCCGATGCTCGCCGCCGCCATGGACGCCGTCGTCTCACCGTCCTCGGCCGCCGAGATCGGGAGGCTGGGCGGCCTCGCCGTCCTCAACCTGGAGGGCCTGCAGACCCGTTACGCCGACGCCGACGCCGTGCTCGACCGCATCGCCGCCGCCCCGCAGGAGTCGGCCACCAAGCTCATGCAGGAGCTGTACACCGAGCCGGTGAAGGAGGAGCTGATCTACAAGCGGATCGGCGAGCTCAAGGAGGCGGGCATCGTCACCGCCGCCAGCCTGACCCCGCCCTCGGTCGAGAAGTACGCCAAGCTCGTGCTCGACGCCGAGCTCGACATCCTGGTGATCCAGGGCACCGTGGTTTCCGCCGAGCACCTCTCCTCCAAGACCGAGCCGCTCGACCTGAAGAAGTTCATCGCCACCTACGACCTCCCCGTTATCGTCGGTGGCTGCGCCTCGTACGCCGCCGGGCTGCACCTGATGCGCACCGGTGCCGTGGGCGTGCTGGTCGGGGTCGGCCCCGGCGCCGCCTGCACCTCCCGCCAGGTCCTCGGGATCGGGGTGCCGCAGGCCACCGCCATCGCCGACGTCGCCGCCGCCCGCATGCGCCATCTCGACGAGAGCGGTCGCTACGTGCAGGTGATCGCCGACGGCGGGATGCGCACCGGGGGCGACATCGCCAAGGCCGTCGCCTGCGGCGCTGACGCGGTGATGATCGGCTCGCCGTTGACCCGGAGCACCGAGGCCCCCGGCCGCGGCTACCACTGGGGCATGGCCAGCTTCCACTCGTCGCTGCCCCGCGGGGTACGGGTCGCGTCGGGCACGGTCGGCACGCTGGAGGAGATCCTGCTCGGCCCTGCTGCGGTCAACGACGGCACCATGAACCTGTTCGGCGCCCTCCAGTTCTCCATGGCGACCTGCGGCTACGCTTCCATCAAGGAGTTCCAGAAGGCGGAGATCGTGATCGCCCCGGCCATCACCAGCGAGGGCAAGCACCTGCAGCGCCAGCAGGGAGTGGGCCAGGGGGCTTGAGCGGGCAGGCCGGCAGTCCCGAAGGGCAGTTCGATACCGTCCTCGTCGTCGATTTCGGGGCGCAGTACGCTCAGCTGATCGCCCGCCGGGTGCGGGAGTGCCGGGTGCGGTCGGAGATCGTCCCGGCGACGATCACGCCCGGCGAGGTGCAACGCCGTTCGCCCAAGGGGATCATCTTCTCCGGCGGCCCCAAGAGCGTGTACTCGGAGGGGGCCTACCGGGCGGACCCGGCGTTGCTGGCCCTCGGGATACCGGTGCTGGGCATCTGCTACGGCCACCAGCTGATGGCCGCCGACCTGGGCGGCGAGGTCGCCCGGGTGGGGAGCGGCGAGTTCGGCCGGACCACCGTGACCGCCGCTGGAAGCGGCCCCGGGCTGCTCCTGGACGGCCTCGCCGCCACCCAGACCGCCTGGATGAGCCACAACGACGCAGTGGTCGCTGCGCCACAAGGGTTCCGGGCAACCGCCTCCAGCCCCGGCTCGCCGGTGGCCGCCATGGAGGACGTGGAGCGCCGGCTGTTCGGCGTGCAGTTCCACCCGGAAGTCGCCCACACCCCCGCCGGCACGGAGGTGCTCAAGAACTTCCTGTACAAGGCGTGCGACTGCCTGCCCGGCTGGACCCCGACCGGGGTGATCGCCTCCTCGATCGACAAGATCCGCGCACAGGTCGGTGATCACCGGGTTGTCTGCGGCCTGTCCGGCGGGGTCGACTCGGCGGTGGCCGCCGCCCTGGTCCACCGGGCGGTGGGCGATGCACTCACCTGCATCTTCGTCGACCACGGGCTGCTCCGGGCCGGGGAGGCCGAGCAGGTCGTCGACACCTTCGGCGGCCACCTGGCGATGAACCTGGTCCACGTGAAGGCCCAGGACCGCTTCCTGGAGAAGCTGGCCGGGGTCACCGATCCGGAGGCCAAGCGGAAGGCCATCGGCGTCGAGTTCATCCGGGTGTTCGAGGAGGCGGCCGGCGAGATTGCCGGCGACGCCGGGGCCGCCTCGTTCCTGGTCCAGGGGACGCTCTACCCGGACGTCATCGAGTCCGGCGCCGGCGGGGTGGCGGCGCGGATCAAGACCCACCACAACGTCGGCGGCCTGCCCGACGACATGGCCTTCGAGCTGGTCGAGCCGCTCCGCGACCTGTTCAAGGACGAGGTACGCAAGGTCGGCGAGGAGCTGGGCCTGCCCGAGGAGATCGTGTGGCGGCAACCATTCCCGGGCCCGGGCCTGGCCGTGCGCATCCTGGGCGAGGTGACCCCCGAGCGGCTGGAGACGGTTCGGGCGGCCGACGCCATCGTCGTCGGCGAGCTGCACAAGGCCGGGCTGTCCCGCACGATCTGGCAGTCCTTCGCGGTGCTGCTGCCGGTGCGCAGCGTCGGTGTGATGGGCGACGAACGGACCTACGGCAACGTCGTGGCGGTGCGGGCGGTCGAGTCCGAGGACGCCATGACCGCCGACTGGTCACGCATCCCGGCGGAGGTGCTCGACGCGATCGCCGGACGGATCGCCGCCGAAGTGCCCGGCGTCACCCGGGTGGTCTACGACATCTCGTCCAAGCCGCCGGCGACAATCGAGTGGGAGTAGAACTCGCGCACCGCTTCGTTCCAGCCGTCGGGGCTCTCCATCGGGGCGAGGTGGCCCGCCGCCGGGATCGTGGCGAAGCGGGCGCCGTTGATCGCCGCCGCCATGGCCTTGGCGTCGGCCTCGCCGGCGATGGCGTCCTCGCTGCCTCGCAGCACGAGCGTGGGGACGATGATCGTGCCGAGCAGGTCCGTGGAGTCGGCCCGGTCGCGCATCGCCACCAGGTCGGCGATCGCCGTGAGCGCCGGCGTCTCGTCGAACATCTGGATCACCCGGTTGCGCACCTCGTCGCCGGTGGTGGGCGCCAGGATCTTGTCGAGCATGGTCTCGGCCAGGCCGATCGTGCCCTCGGCCCAGGCGATGTCGGCGTTGGCGGTGCGGGCCGCTCTGCCCTCCTCGGAGTCTGCGCCGGCCCGGGTGCCGGACAGGATCAGCGACCGCACCAGCTCCGGGTGGCGCCGCCACAGGGAAAAGGCGACGTAGCCGCCCATCGACAGGCCCGACACGTCAGCCTGGCCGCCCAGGCCATGGGTCTCGGCCTTGATCAGGTCGGCGACCCGGTCGGCGTAGCCGTCGATCGTCGCCCCCTCAACGCTCATGCCGGCGCTGAGCCCCCGCCCGGGGAGGTCGAGGGCAACGACCCGCCGGCCCTGGGCCAGCGCTCCCTGGGCTGCCCACATCCGCCGGTCGAACGGGAATCCGTGAATGAGCACGAGGACCGGCCCACTGCCGGCCGACTCGTGCCCAAGCAAGTCGTCCATGCCCGGATTATCCACACTCGAAAAGCCCGATTTTCAACCCGGTGCTCTTCGGGCGGGCGGCCGGTGGGCGCGGCGATAATCGGGTGATGGAGCCCCAACTCGCCCTCGACCTGTCGCAGCCGGCCGGCCCCGGCCAGCGGACCGATCTGCTCGCCGGGCTCAACGACCGGCAGCGGGAGGCCGCCAGCTTCGGCGACGGGCCGCTGCTGATCGTTGCCGGGGCCGGTAGCGGCAAGACGGCCGTGCTCACCCGCCGGGTCGCCTCCTTGATCCGTGACCGGGACGTCCCCCCGTTCTCGATCCTGGCGATCACGTTCACCAACAAGGCCGCCGCCCAGATGCGGGAGCGGATCGAGGCGCTGATCGGGCCGGTGGTCAAGACGATGTGGATCGGGACGTTCCACTCGATGATGGCCCGGCTGCTCCGCCGCGAGGCGCCCAGGCTCGGTACCGGCCACACCTCGTCGTTCACCATCTACGACTCCGCCGACTCCGACCGGCTGGTCACCCACATCCTCAAGCAGTCGACGCTGTCTGCCTCCCGGTTCAAGCCGGCCCAGGTGCGCCACGCCATCTCCCGGGCCAAGGACGAGCTGCTCGGCCCCGAGGCCCTCGAGGGCAGCGGCCGGTGGGAGCTGCGCCAGATCGCCCCGGTCTACGCCGAGTACCAGCGCCTCCTGAGGGAGGCCAACGCCATGGACTTCGACGACCTGATCGCCAACGCGGTAGCCGCCCTGCGCATCGACGAGGTCGCCGCCAACTACCGCAACCGCTGGCGCCACCTGCTGGTTGACGAGTTCCAGGACACCAACGCCGCCCAGTTCGAGCTGGTCCGGCTGTTGAAGGCCCCCGACGGCAACATCTGCGTCGTCGGCGACATGGACCAGTCGATCTACGCCTTCCGCGGCGCCGACTACCGCAACCTGATGCGCTTCGAGCAGGCCTTCCCCAAGGCCAGGGTGATCACCCTCGACCGCAACTACCGCTCGACCCAGAACATCCTCTCGGCGGCCAACGCGCTGATCGACAACAACCGCCAGCGCAAGCCCAAGAACCTGTGGACCGACCTGGGCACCGGCGACCTGGTCGGGCGCTACCTGGCCACCGACGAGCACGACGAGGCCGCCTACGTCGCCATCGAGATCGACCGGCTGCGCGAGACCGAGGGGTACCGCTACCGGGACATCGCCGTCTTCTACCGGACCAACGCCCAGTCCCGGGTGATCGAAGAGGTCTTCACCCGCTTCGGCGTCCCGTACCGGGTGCTCGGCGGGCTGCGTTTCTACGAGCGCAAGGAGGTCAAGGACCTGCTCGCCTACCTCCGGGTCGTGGTGAACACCGCCGATACGGCGAGCATCCGGCGGATCATCAACGTCCCCCGGCGGGGGGTGGGCGACAAGTCGGTCGCCGTCGTCGACGCCCACGCCACCTTCCAGGGGATCACCCTGTGGGAGTCGCTGGAGGACGCCGCCAAGGGTGCGGTCGAAGGCCTTTCGAACAAGGCGCTGGGGGGCCTCAGCGACTTCGTCTCGCTGATCCGCGAGCTGCGTGACATCCGGGGCTCCGGGGCGACCATCGCCCAGATCATGGAGGCGGCGCTGGCCCACTCCGGCTACCTGGCCGAGCTGGAGGCGGACCGCTCGATCGAGGGGTTGGGCCGGGTGGAGAACCTGAAGGAGCTGGCCGCCGCTGCCTCCCAGGCCGAGCTGGAGATCCCCGACCTGACCCTGGACGACTACCTCAGCCGGGTCGCCCTGGTCAGCGAGTCCGACGACTATGACGCCGAGTCGTCGACGGTGTCGCTGATGACCATGCACAACGCCAAGGGGCTGGAGTTCCCGGTGGTGTTCATCACCGGGCTGGAGGACGGCGTGTTCCCGCACATCCGCTCGCTGGGCAACCCCGACGAGTTGGAGGAGGAGCGCCGGCTCGCCTACGTCGGCATCACCCGGGCCAAGGAGCGGCTGTACCTGCTCCACGCCCGCCAGCGCAGTCTCTCCGGGCATTTCGGCTACAACACCCCGTCGAAGTTCCTGGCCGAGATCCCGCCTGAGGTGGTGCGGGTGATCGGCGACACCGCGGTGACCTCGTCGCCGTCCCGCGCCCAGCGGGCACCCGAGTTCCCCGACGTCGCCCGGGCAGCCGCCGCCTGGCGGGTCGGCCAATCGGTCGAGCACGAGCGCTGGGGCTCCGGGGTGATCACCGCGCTGTCCGGCTCGGCGGCCAGAGCCGAGGCGACCGTGTGGTTCTCCGGCCTGGGCGAGAAGCGGCTGCTGCTGGCCTACGCCCCGATCAAGGCGGTCGACTAGGCCCCTGGGCGACGTGGGGCGACGTTTGAAGCCTGACCCACACTCTGCGTAGGTGCGGCTAGTAAGTTTTTCCCGGGT
>DAIQBQ010000181.1:0-6418 GCA_036781065.1 Actinomycetota bacterium | reverse complement strand
GAGGTCTGCGGGCGCTATCCGGACGTTCTGATGGTCATCAAGGGGAGCCACGATCGCAGGTACGTCAACTCTGGCCAGCTCGTGGACCATTCCGCAGAGGTGTTCCTCGCCGAGGGATCGGCCATGGAGGTCTACGTCGCCCACGTCCAGCCCTCCTCGAAGGGTTGGCCGAGGCCGGCGTCGCCGATCCTCCGGCCCATGGGCGAGGTTTGAAGCCTGACCCACACTCTACGTAGGTGGGGCTTCAAACCTCGCCCGGGGCCGGCGGGCCGATGTGTGCCGGCGGGCCGACGAGTGCCGAGGGGGCCGGGCGGCGCCGACGTCGTCGATCGGGCCTCAGGTCGAAGTCGAATGGCCCCGCCGCCCCCGCCGAGCTTGGCTGCAGCCGACCCCCCAGCTGGCCGGCTGGGGGGTCGACCGGAGGCCAGGCGGGCGCCCGCCGGTGTGCTCGCTTCCCTGGAGGAGGCCGTCCATCATCGAGACGAACTCGGCGCTACCCCGGAAGTTGCCCTCGCTGGGGCCGGACTCGCCGACGTGAAACACCTCTTCGAGGCGGCCCGGCGTGACCCAGTAGACGTGGGGAGAGATAGGCCCGGGGCGGGAGCTCACCCCTTCCGCGGCGAAGCTGGCCAGGCCCAGCATCGACGCGACTGCCCCGGCATCCCGGATCACGTGTACGGCGACCTCATGGCGGTTCGGGATGGCGGCGAGCACGCCGTGGGGCATCTCGGGGTCGGCGAAAAGCAGGCTGACCAGCCGGTCGACGACGAGGAGCCGGCTGGCGGTGAACCCGGAGAGTCCACTGAGGACCCGGAAGCTGCCACCGTTGGGACCTTCGGCCATCTCGCGGTGATCCCGGCGGGCCAGGGCCAGGTTCCGCAGGTTCCTTTCGGCGACCTCCCGCAGATGCTCTGCCCCGCCGAAGCGGTCGACATCCTCCTGGCGCATCGCCAGGGTCGCCCGGTCCTTGTAGAAGGCAATGACCTCCTGCAGGCCCGGCGCCAGCCGGCGAGCGTAGGGGTACCAATCGGTGGTGCCCAGGTGGTTGTCGTCCGGCCAGATCTTCAGGTAGAGACGGCGCTTCACCTGAGCCGGGGACATGCCCTTGAACATGTCACCCTTGGGATCGATCGTCTTCAGGTGGGCGAAGTGGGCGCCGATGATCGTTGCCCATTGCCCGCGAGGGCTGCGGCGGCAGTCCTGGGCGACGTTCCAGTAGCCGAACATCCCGCCGTCGCTGCTCGAGATGTGGCCAGGGTGAAAGGTCAGGTCCATCCCGTACTGGGCGACGTCCTTCTGGACCAGGTCCCGGAACATGTTCGCCTCTTCAAGGGTGAAGAAAGGGAGAGCATCATCGTGATCCTTGATCTCTATTTGCTGTCCTGCCATCAGCGGGCCTCCTTTGCACCTATGAACGCATAGGAGGACTATATAGCATGACAAGACCGACTACAAGATGGTAGTTGTGTGTAGATACTGCTCTTCGCTGTCTGGAGTGGCTGACAGCCGGGCCAGCCGCCCACTGTCCTGATCGCAGGCGGATTCCGCACGGAAAACAGGACAGCCGCCGCTTCGCTATCAGCGAGCGTCCGCTATGGCTATGAGCCGGGCTATGGGCGGACGTGCCCTCCGGGGACCGTGATGCCGGCCAGAAGTCGAGCCCAGGCCTCCCGCTCGCGGGCCGGGTCAACCAGGCTCCGTAGGCGCTCGCTCCGAATCCGGACGTCCTCCAGCCACCCGGCGTCCTGCTCAGCGCGGACCAGCAGCTTGGCCAAGGCGGCGGTGACGCCGGGCTCGAAGTACGCCGGGTGGTCTTCGCCCAGCATCCCCACCGAGCCCGCCACCCGTGAAGCGATGATCGGCACCCCCATGCTCACAGCCTCGGAGACGACGTTGGCTCCGCCCTCCGACAACGAGCTCAGCACCATGAGCCGGGAACGGCCGATGATGCGCAGAGCCTCTCGAGGCGGTCTCCCCCCGAGCCACCGGTAGCGGGGGTTGGAGGCCATCTCCTCTCGGGCCCTGCGTTCGAGCTCTGCGTCCTGCGAAGCGCCGATGTGAGTCACCAGCACCCGGGACGAGGGCGGCAGCAGCCGAGCCGCCTCCGCTGCCCGCAGCGGGTCCTTCACCGGCCGCAGATTGGCCGGCACGCAGACTTCGAAGTGCTGGCGGAGTGGCCGAGGGATGCCGGGTGGGGGTACCGCAGACTGGTAGATCACGCGGGCCCGAGCCCGGAACCGCTCTGGCAACGCGTCGACTCCGCGCTCCTGCAGCACGACAAGCCACGACGCCAGCTCGAGTGACCCGGCGGCCACCGGGTCGTGGTGGATGTCGTGGTAGAGGTCGGTGCCGGTCAACGCCAGCACAATGGGATGGCCCGCTCGCTCCGAAGCGAACCGCCGCACCGATCCGGCGCTCCGCCGGGCGTGCAAGGCCAGGAGCAGGTCGCTGGGTTGGCCCTCATACGCGCTCCGGATCTCGACCCGGTGGCCAAGCTCTCGAAGGATCCGCACCCACCGCAGGGCGGTGGTCGTGTTGCCGGTCCGCCCCCCCGGGCTGGCCGGCGATACCACCATGATCCTCAACGCTCGAGGGCGCAGGTCCGGAACCCGGCGACGACGTCTCGCCGGTCGGGCGTGAAGTAGTTACGGAATGTGTTGCGGGCAAACCGCGATCGAGTCGCCCAGGCTCCGCCCCGCAAGACCTTCCGGCTCCCGAACCAGGGCTCGGCGTTGTCCCGGTAGGCGTCGCGCTCGAAGTTCGGATAGGGCAGGAACGTGGTGCTGGTCCACTGCCACACATTGCCGATCAGCTGCCGGCAGCCGTGGCCGCTGTCGCCACTGGGGTAGTCCCAGACCGGGGCGGGACCCATGAGCTGCCAGTCCATGGGGCTGTGCTCGGCCTGCGGCCACCCGTCGCCCCAGGGGTAGTTCCGGCGATCGGTGATCAGCTCTGCGCCGATCTGTTCAGGACTGGTCGATGCGACCAGTTCCCACTCCGCCTCGGTCGGGAGCCGGCGCCGCGCCCAGCGGCAGTACGCCTCCGCCTCGTGATAGCAGACATGGACCACGGGAAGCTCGGCTTCGAGCGGCACCCAGGCGTCGAAGTTGCGGCGGCTCCAACCGGAGTCTCCGCCGGGTCGCCAGTAGACGGGATGCTGGGCGCCGACGGCTTGGCGCCATCCCCAGCCCTGGGTGCTCCACAGATCCTCCCGGTTGTAGCCGTCGTCATCGACGAAGTCGGCGAACTCCCGCTGGGTCACCAGCCGCCGGGCAATGGCGAACCCGGGAACGTCGACGGGGTGGCCCCACTTCTCATGGTCGAAGACGAACGGCTGCGACCGGGCGGCCCCGAGCAGGTAGCGGCAGCCGGCGACCTCGACGTCGCCCGTGCCGGCCCCCGAGGAGGCGGGCTCAGCGACGGCGCCGCCCGGGTGCCCGGTCAGCGACACCCCGGGCAGCGACAGCCCGGGCAGCGATGGCAGCGAGGGAGCCGGGTAGCCGAGCGTCTGGCGGGTGTAGGTGATCGCCTCCGTGTGCATGTCGTGGTGGAAGACCGTGTACAGGGCGAAGTGGCGGACGACGTCGGTGGTGCTCTTGTTGACGACCCGGTCGGCCACCCGGTTCGCCACCTCCGTCATGTAGCTGAGCGTGTCCGGCCGGGACGGGAGCACAAGGCGCCACCGGGTGTCGTGGGGGATGGCACTGGAGTCCCAGATGGAGTCGGCGAAGGGCAGGATCGGGTCCTCCCCGCACGCTTGGCGGAGCACGAATCGCTCCATGAACCAGGCCAGGTGGCCGATCTCCCAGATCAACGGGTTGACCGTGGCCAGCTGCGGCCCGATCAGCTCGTCGTCGGTCAGGTCCTCGACCAGCTGGCAGGTGCGGGCATGGGCGTCAAGTGCCCATCCGGCGATCTGGTCGGCGACCAGCAATGGGGATTGGTCGGGCATCCAACTCCTCCACCTTGTGGGCACGTGCCGGGGGCAGCAGCTGCGGGAGGATGATACCGGCCCCCGGCGGGCACGCTGGAGCAACCGAGATTCCGATATACCGGATGGACCGACACTTTTGACTTCCTACGGGGCAACATATGAGGATTGACCTCAAGGAGATTGAGCGATGAATAAAACATTGAGGCACATTTTCACAGTGCTCTGTATCGCATTGCTGCTCTGGCCATCGGCGGCACTCGCTGCAAACGCCGAGCAAATGATCAGCCAGACCAACGACCAGCTGAACGCCGCAGTTGCCCAGGCCCACTTCCTGACCGACACCTCGCCAAACCAATCGCTCACCGACTTTGCCAACGAGGCGCCGGCGTTCGAGAGCGCGCTCGCCCGTGCGTATGCCGGGTTCGAGAACGCGGCCAAGGCCACCACGGACCGCTCCCTCCGCAGCTACGCCGACCAGCTCGCCCAAGCGACCAAGGGGATGGCGGCAGCAGTCCCCAGCATGGCGTCGGCGCTCGTCGCTCAGGATGCCAGCATGCTGTCAACGGCGATTGGGAACCTGAACTCTTCCGTCCGCGCCTATAGCTCTGCGGCCGACAGCTACAACGCCTACGTCCAGGGCAACAGCCGATCGGCACCGCCGCTGGTCGGGAACTTCATCTTCTTCCTGGTTGTCAGCGCCGGTCTCCTGGTGGCCTGTGTTGTGATCTGGGCACGCACCGAGGTCCCCGACGGCGACGCCCTTGCGAAGCGGTCCAAGAGCCTTCGGCGCGACCTGGCATTGACGTCTCTGCTGCCCGCCGTCGCCAGTGTCTCGGCGTACATCTGGTACCGCTACATGGCTGACCATGGGGGCGACTACCCCCTCCTCTATATCCCGATCCTCATCGGCTTCATCGCCCTGGCGGCCATGTTCATCCGCTACCGTCAGGGGATCAGGGGCGCTACGCTCGCCGCTGGTCCGGTTCCGCCCGGGGAGCTGGAGCCGGGCGAGCCGCCGGAAGATCCGGGTCAACCCGAATCGGGGGAGACGCTGGAGGTCCCTTCCCACGAGTGAGGGCGGCTCGCCGAAACCAGCTCAGCGGCCACGCGGCGGCTCATCGCCACCCCCTTGGAACTTCGCTCCAGTGGCCTGACGTCTAAAGCGTCAGGAGGCTGGGCTCCAGGCGAGAGGAATCGGTGGTGCGTCGAGGAATGCGGGCTCACGGCACGTTGTTCGGACTCCTGGCGGCGGGGGTCCTCGTGGGCTGCGGGTCCACCCCGGTAGCGACGTCGCCTCCCTCGCCCGCACGTTCGGTGGTTTCGGGGGGGAGCCCGGCACCAGTCGCATCGCTCGGCCTCACGCCCCGGACGACGCCGAGTGCCGGCCAACCACCACTCCCGAGCCCGACCCAGCTTCGGTCGCCACGTCCCAGCTCCCCGGCACCGCCCAGCCCGGTACCCTCGACAAAGGAAAGCCCGCCGGCAGGGCCCGGCGTGGGTTCCGCAGTGCAAGGGACAGTCACGGCTGGGCCTACCTGCCCAGTCGAGCAACTGGGCTCGCCGTGCCCGCCGAGGCCCGTCTCGGCGACCATCGAGGCCGAGACCGCAACCGGGCAGGTCGTCGCCAGCGCGAGCTCGGGGGCTGACGGCCGCTATGCCATGTCGCTGGCGCCGGGCAGCTACACCCTGGTCGTCACCGCCGGGAACCCGTTTCCCAGATGCCCGCAAGAACCCGCAGTGATCCCGGCGGGGGCTGTCGTCACTGTCGACATCAGTTGTGACACGGGTATCCGTTGAGGTCGCAGGGCCGGCTCCAGAGGGGCGCTGCCATTTGGCGCCAACCTTCGCGGCGCTATCCCGGGGTGGTCCCGGGACGGCGGGCGGCCTCGATCAGCGTCGCCAGCGCCTCGGCGTTGGCCAGGGCATCCCGGCTGGCGGCCACTTCCGGCGGTGCCCCGAGCAGGATGCGCCGCACCGGGACCTCGACCTTCTTGCCGTTGAGGGTGCGGGGCACCGCAGGGATCTGGATGACCCGATCCGGGACATGGCGTGGCGAGAGCTGTGTGCGCAGGCGAGCCCGGATCCGGCGCGTCAACTCGTCGTCCAGCGGCGTGCCGCTGGCCAGGACGACAAACAGGAGGAGCTCGCCGGGGTGCTCCAGGTCGCCCGTGTCGACCACCAGGCTGTCGGCGACCTCGTCCAGCTCCTCGACGACGGCGTAGAACTCCGCTGTCCCGCTCCGCACTCCGCCGCGGTTCAGGGTGGAGTCGGACCGGCCGTAGATCACGCAGCTGCCCTGGTCGGTGATCTTGATCCAGTCGCCGTGTCGCCAGACGCCAGGATAGGTGGAGAAGTAGCTCTCCCGGTAGCGGCGGCCGTGGGCATCGTTCCAGAAGTACAGCGGCATCGACGGCATCGGCTTGGTCACCACCAGTTCGCCGACCTCGCCAATGAGCGGGTTCCCGTTGCGGTCAAAGGCTTCTA
>DAIQBQ010000180.1:0-6432 GCA_036781065.1 Actinomycetota bacterium | reverse complement strand
CTACACCGTGAGCCCGCTTAGGGAATGACGCTCATGTAATTTAACGGTGGGCCCTAAGCTCCAGGGCGACCTGGGCCGGGAACCAGTGGGCCAGGCCCTCCGGGGTGGACACCGCCAGCCAGACCCGCTCCGCCGGGTGCGGGTAGGTCCGGACGAAACGCACTGCTGGCCGCCCATCCAGCTCGACGTAGGTTCCGGGATCCATCGTTCAGGCCTCCTTCGCTTTCGCTGTGGGTGATCTGCCGGGCTTACCCCCAGGCGCGGTCTAGTCCAAGTGCAGGGGGCCGGCTCCGAACTGGCCGCGACGTTTCTCGAGTGCGAGGCGGCTGCCGTACCCGACCGAGCGCGGAGGGCGGGACATGAAGGGCCGCCGGGCCTACTCATCACCGAAGAGGTCCAGCAGTGGCGGGGGAGGAGGGAGCCGGGTCGCGCCTGGCAAGAGATTGGCGAACATCGCTTCCGCTTGCGCCGGGTCCATGCGCCCCATGAGACGTTTGCCGACCCCAGCGTGAATGGTCTTGATCTGCCTTTTTCCATGCTCAACGTAAATAATCGTGGCGGTATTAGTCCCCTGTGTATGAGCCATGCAACCGACAGTGCTGCGACTGAGGCGTTCCCAGTCATCCACCTCCCGGACCTTCAAGATGCAACTCGGCAACGAGGCCGCCCGTCGCCTCGCGGCCTTGCTGTAACCCTTCGCCGTCACGAGCAGTCCCTGCCTGACGCCGACGTCCTCAAGCAGCCCTGCGAAGCACTCAACGTCTCTCACGTGGATACGCCGCCCAAGACACTTGCAGTCCACCACAATGGGATCCGCTCCCTGTCGGCGGTACACGATGATGTCGATCTGACGGGGGGCTCCGGAGAGTCTGCCCGGCAGTTTCTCCCCGCCTCGCTCGTCAAAACCCACACTACCCTGAGGACCCACCTCGGCCCGAAGGGCTTCCGCAATTTGGCTCTCGTAAGCCTTCCAGAGGGCTTTGACTTCCTTGTCCATATCGATCCCCGGATCCCTGACCCAGCAACTATGTCCGGACCGGCTCTTGACGGCAGAGCACCACGGCCCCCCGAGTCTCCCAAGAGTCGCCTGACAGCCTCTAGGTCCTCCCACTCGACGCGTCGCCGACGCTGACGAATGATCCCGCGACGACGTGCTGGAGGACTTCCCTTGGCGACGCGTTAGGTGAGCAAGTGAGGTATGTGGTCCGGCGGGCATGCCTGGCCTGACCGGTGGCCTCTCGGTGCATCTGCTCACGCTCCGCGCGGTCTTCCCCTCGAAGAGCTCATCGAGGTCCCTTTTTAGGGAGCGGCCCTTACCGCCGAGCCCGACTTCGTAGCCCGCGGTGAGGTGAAGGACCTTCCGCCGGAAAGCGGGGCCCGGGCAGCGGCCGGAGGGCATTTTGGATGGCCTCGCAGGGCTCAGCTCCACACCGGCATCGCCGACCCGCTGGGCCCGCTGGCGATCGCCGGGACGATGACCGTCGCTGCGACCACTCTCCGCCGGAAGGGCCCGCTGAATGCGAAGGGTGGCTACGAGTTGCCACTCACCACCCTGGCGGCTGCGCTCGCCCTCGTGAGCGCCGGGCCGGGCAAACTGCGGATCGGCCCCGCGCTCCCGAAGTCGCTCAGGCGGGTGGCGGTGCTCGGCGGCGTTGCCCTCGCCGGCGCCTCCGTGGTCCAGCTGCTGTCGACGAAGCCGTTACCCGGCAGCTAAGCGCCCGTCATAAGCGAATCTGTCGCCTTGGGCCCGCTACCTCGCTTCGAACGAGAACGCCGGTCGCTCGGTCCCGGTCTGGCCGGGGTTGTGGATCTGGCGCATCAGCCCGTCCCGCGTGTGCACCTCGACGTCGAAGGTGGCGGCGTCGACGGTGGCCTCGTCAAGGGTGTGCAACCCGATGAACGCTTTCGCCTCCAGGTGGGTCTGGCAGTTGGCGCAGCCTTGGACGCTCCACCGGCTGAGCACCGATTCCGTCCCCACCAGCTGGCGCTTGCCGTCGATGACCGCGAAGGCGGCAATCAGGAACGAGCCGCGGATCGCCGCCCGGTTGAGCCCGCTCACCCGGAGTGTCTTGGTGCTCCTCCCCGGCGCTGGCGCCGCCACGCTGGCGGCCACCTGCTCCTCCAGCGAACCCGGACCGTAGGCGTAGCCGAGCTGGCGTTCGATGTTGATGCAGTCCCGGGCGGTGAGCGCCCGCCCGCCCTCCTCCTTGAATGGGTTCAGCGGGGTGTCCAGGTTCAGCCAGGAGTTCGGCGCGATCCCGGGCGTCGGGCCCTGGCTGTCGACCGAGTTGGTGCCCGGGTACTCCTCCATGATCTCCAGTTGATCGGTGGCGCCGTGCTTGCGCTGCCACAGCCAGAACATCCGGTCGATGAAGCAGTGGTGGAAGAAGAAGATCGGGTCCAGCCCGGCGGTGTCGTTCTCGCCCATGTCCCCGTTGGCGCCCGCGATCGGCGAGAAATCGGCTCCGGGGATGTCGAAGCCCCCGACCGCCAGGTGGATGTCATTGTGCGGCGACTCCAACGGGACGACCGGGGGCTTACCCGAGTGGTCGCTGTTCCACTGGGCGGCCGAGGTGGTGTTGGAGAACAGCGTGTAGTTCGGCGCGTCGAGGCAGGCGATGAACTTGGCCTTGACATCGGTCGGGATCGTGTTGCCGTCGACGACGATTGACGAGGTCAGCCAGGCGATGATGTTCGCGTTCAGCAGCTTCACGTTCTGGTCGTAGTCCGGGTACATCGCGTTGTGGATCTTGGTGGCCTCCCGTTCCTCTGCCGAGCCCACCAGCCCCGACAGCGGGTAGCGGACCGTCTCGTAGCCCGTCGGCTTGCTGTAGTTCGGGTTGTCGCCGTTGATGAAGTCGGTGATGTTCTGGTTGAACACGAACGAGCGAAGCGGGTTTGCGATCTGCTTCCCGTCCAGTTCGATGTCCTTCTGCGTCAGTGCCCACGGGATCCCGTTGGCGATCGTCTCGTCGCTGGTCTCGTCCCAGTACGGGAGCATCACCTGCTCGCAGCCGGGGACGCTCTGGAGCGCTTTCTCAAGGGCTACGAGGTAGGCCCGGTGCCATACCGGGAACAGGACGTTCCCGTGGTTGCAGTAGCCGCCCCAGTAGGTGTTGGTCCCCCAACCGGCTCCCCGGAACGGTTCTCCGTGGAGACCGCCAAGCCAAAAGAACGACGAGTGCTCGGTGGCGGTGCGGTCCTTGATCCCCTTCCAGGCCCGCATGAGGTCCTCCAGGGGCTTTCGGTCACCTGCCTCGTACCGCGCTTGCAACTCGGTCAGCGACCTGCGGACCCGCACATCAGCAGCACTCATCGCGACCCTCCTATCCACTCTTTCCCACAACCAGCGGGAACGCGATGATACCAGAAAACCTCGCCATTTTACTAGATTCCATCGGCCTGCCTAAACCAATTTCAAAACGTTATAAAACGCTCACTTACCGCCTCGATTAGCCCAGGAGACGCCCGGGTAGGGTCGGTTCGTGCTACTCGCTTGGACGCTGACCTGCCTGGTCGCGCTGGGGCTGTGCACGGTCGCCCTGCTGCTCTTCGGCTCTCACCTCCGCTTCGCCTCGCGGATCGTGGGCTTCGTCTGCCTACTGATCGTCGTGGTCGGCGCCGGCCAGGTCACGGCCGCCATCTGGAAGGTGCCGACAACCTTCGTCCTCCAGGCCGAGGTGCTCCTGCTGATCGTGGGGCTGTTCGTGATCGCGCTCCGGCCGGTCTGGAACCCGGCGGGGCACATCTTCTTCACCTGCTTCATCGGCTCCGGGCTGGCCTTCCTGGCCTTCGTCACCTCGCTGACCGTCACCAGCGGCCTGGGTTTCTTCGGTCTGGTCGCTTCCTTCTTCCTGTTGCTGCTCGAGATCCTGGCGCTCACCATTTCGGCGTACTTCACCTTCGAGAGCCTGGATTCGACGATCCGGACCCGCTCCACCCGGCCTGCTGTGGCTTTCGACCCCAGCTACCAGCCCCGGGTGTCGTTGCAGGTCGCCGCCTACAACGAGCCGCCGGACATGCTGATCGAGACCATCAGGTCGCTGAACGCGGTCGACTACCCGAACCTCGAGGTCGTCGTCATCGACAACAACACCCAGGACGAGGAGACCTGGCGACCCGTCGAGGAGTTCTGCCGCGACCTGCCCCGGGTCCACTTCTTCCACTTCGACGGCGTGGAAGGGTTCAAGGCGGGGGCGCTCAACCTCTCGCTGCGCCAGTGCACCGACCCGGCCGCCGAGATCGTCGGGATCATCGACGCCGACTATCTGGTCGATCCGCAATGGCTCGACAAGACCATCGGCTACTTCGTCGATCGCAACCTTGCCTTCCTGCAGACCCCGCAGGACTACCGGGAGTGGGAGGGCGATCCCTACCTGACCGCCTGCTACGACGCCTACCGGTACTTCTTCGCCACCTCGATGCCCTCCCGCAATCAGCGGAACTCGATCATCTTCGCTGGCACCATGGGCTTGATCCGTCGCTCCGCCCTGGAGGGGCTGCGCGGCTGGGACGAGTGGTGCATCACCGAGGACGCCGAGGCATCGCTGCGCCTCTTGAAGGCGGGCTGGTCGGGCCTGTACATCAACCAGTCGTTCGGCCGGGGGATCATGCCCCTCACCTTCTCCTCGCTGAAAAGCCAGCGGTTCCGCTGGTGCTTCGGCGGCATCCAGATCCTGCGCAAGCACCTCCACGATCTGTTGCCCTGGCGCCACGAGCCGGACAGCGCGCTCACGCTGGCGCAGAAGCTCGACTACCTGTTCGGCGGCCTCCAGTGGTTCATGGACCTGCTCTACCTCGGATTCTCGATCGTCCTGGTGGGCACCGGCCTCTCGCTGCTGCTCACCGGCCACATCGGCCTCCCGCCGCTGCTCGGCGCCGCCGTCCTGCTGCCGGCCGTGCTGATGGTCACCGGGGTGCTGCGGGCGTTGTGGGCGCTGCGGGTCTCGACCGAGATGACGCTGAGCCGCTCCCTCTACGCCTTCCTCAACTGGCTGTGCCTTTCCTGGACGGTGTCGCTGGCCGACATCCAGGCGCTGTTCCGCTCGGAGGGCGTCTTCCTGCGCACACCGAAGTGGCAGGGCGAGGGCAGCCTGGGCGAGGCGATCCGGGCGGCCAGGTCGGAGACGATGATCACCGCCCTGCTGTGGGGCATGGGCGTCGCGGTCCTCGTGACCGCCCACGCCAGCGTCTTCTTCGCCGCCCTGTTCTTTTGGCAGGGAGGCATCTACTCGTCCTCGCTGTTCATGTCCTGGCTGAACCAGCACACCGTGCTCTCCGCCCAGCTGGAGAACCGGCGCCGCACCGAGGCCCGCCGGGAGCGCCGCCGGGTGCTGGCCCCGCTCGTCGCCGGCGGCACCGCCCTTGCCGGTGTCGGTGCCGTTGCCGTCGCCCTGCTGTTCACCGGGGCGTTCGGCCACTCGGTGCCCAGCCCCCAGCTGCAGATCCCGGCGCGGGCCCCGAACGACCCCGGTCCGTTCCACGCGATCACCAGGATTCCCAGCACGCTGCCCTCGCTGGTACCGGCGCTGGTCAGCGACAACCCCACCCCGCCGGTGATCACCAGCCCGTCCCCGGGGGTCGTCGTCACGCCGACGCCGGTGATTGCCAGCCCGTCGCCGTCAGGGCTGTTCACGACCAGCCCGAGCCCGACGACCCGGGTCTCGCCGAGCCCGTCGCCGGTGCCGAGCCCGTCGCCGGTGCCCAGCCCGAGCCCGTCGGCGCTGCCGTCGCCGAGTTCCGTACCTGCGCCGGCCGTGTCCTTGTCTCCGGCGGCGGTCGCCCCGCCGACCTCCACCGCGGCGCCGGCGGTTCCGGGTCCGTAGTGGTGTGTCCCTCAATTACGGCGACATTCGAACGCCCCTGCATCCCGCTCGCTGCGTTGCTCGTCGGTTGCATAGCTCTGCTATGCGCCCTCCTCGCGCCTTGCGAATCGGGGCGCAGGACCGCTCTCGGTGTCGCCTCATTTTCGGGACACACCACTAGTAGTCGGTGAGGGAATCCCCGCCGCCAGGGCGCCCTCCGGGTTCCCACCGGGCGCCCACCGGGCGCCCACCGCGATCGTTCCGCCCCTGGGCGACGTTGCTCGGCGTCGTCGCGCTCGTCTTCGCGGCCGCCGGCGTCACCGTCTGGGTCCGTCGATCCGCCGCCAACCCGGCCCCCGACCAGCTTGCCCTCAGTGCCGCCCACCACTTCCTCGACACCTACCTGGGTACCGATGGGCGGGTGTCCCGGCTCGACCAGGGGGGAGACACGGTCAGCGAAGGGCAGGCGTACGCCATGCTGATTGCCGTCGCGATCGGGGACCGCCACCGGTTCGACCTGGCCTGGACGTGGGCGGAGCACAACCTGCAGCGCTCCGACGGGCTGCTCGCCTCGCGCTGGCAGGGCGGCCGTGTCGTCGATCCGCAGCCGGCCGCGGCGCACCGGGCC
>DAIQBQ010000179.1:0-6482 GCA_036781065.1 Actinomycetota bacterium | reverse complement strand
ATCCCCTCAAGAAAGGAGTCCGAATGGCTTGACAAGGCTTAGAGAACCTTCAAACCTCGCAAGGCCGGGGGTAAACTGGACAGTGACAGTCCGGTCCGAAAGACAGGATCAAACCGGTTCTCCCGACCGTGGGGGTGCGCGATGCAGGTTGATCTGAGCGACGCCGATGTTGAGCTGTTGACGGACATCCTGAGCGGGGTGATCTCGGACCTGAGCCCGGAGATTGCCGACACCGACAACCCGACCTACCGCCGGGAGCTGAAAGAACGGCGAGCCCGGATCCGGGAGCTGTTGGCCCGTGTCGGCGCTGAGGAAGCGGCCCCGGACCCAGTGACCCTGCGCAGCACCGGGACCGCACCCCTGCTCGGTTAGCGACCCAGCCCCGGCTGTTAGCGACCCAGCCCCGGCTCCGTCGAGCGAGCCGGCTCCCGAGGACGAAGCCTGGGACGGCGTGCCGCGCCTGGGAAACCATGCGAGACTGTAGAAGAGCGAGCGGTTCGAGGTCCCGCCCCGTTTCGGCTTCTTCTTTAGGTCCAAGGAGGATTCGATGAAAGTCTTGATCTTGATGACCAGCGCCAGGGAACTCAGGCTGCTCGACGGCACCCGGCACACCTCCGGCTACTGGGCAGAGGAATTCGTTGTCCCATACGAGCGGCTGGTTTCCGAAGGGTACGACGTCGACATCGCCACCGTCGGGGGGGAGCCGCCGACCGTCGACCGGACCAGCATCGATCCCATGAAGATCCGGTACACGCGGCCGGCCGGCTCGGAGGATCGGGACGCCGAAAACGCCGCCCACTTCCGCGAGGTGATCGACTCGGTGCCCATGCTCGAGAAACCGCTGCCCGTTGAGCAGATCGACCCCCCGCAACTCGAGGAGTATGACGGCATCTACCTGGCGGGGGGCCATGGCGCCATGGAGGACATGCCGAGATCGTGGGAGCTCGCCCTGCTGCTGGCTCTGGCCAACGAACGAGGCATGACCATCGCCGCGGTGTGCCATGGGCACGCGGGGCTCATCTCGCTCCGCAACCAGCAGGGCCGCTGGCCGTTCGAGGGCTACCGGATGACCGCGTTCTCCCACGAGGAGGAGATGGTCACCGACATGGTCGGCCGGCTCCCCTTTGTCCTCCAGTTCGAACTCCAGCGGCTGGGGGCGAAGTACGAAAAGGCCGACGAGATCTGGGGCTCGCACGTCGTGGTGGACCGGAACCTGATCACCGGGCAGAACCCGTATTCCTCGGCGGCCATCGCGGACACCTTCGTCAAGGCTCTCTCGGCGTAGCCCCGCCGGAGTCGCATCCGTGCGGGGGCGGGCTCAGCGCGGCGCCATGGGACGCCGTCCCGGCGCGTAGGCCTGGCTCGCCAGCCTCGCCGGCGCCCAACGAGCCAGATCGGCGCCAATGTTGCCCGTCAGCCAGTGGGCTTCGAAGGGATCCAGGTTCTCGAGCTGTGGGGGGAGGTCGGGGTCGCGGGACCTGATCTTCAGCAGATCGACATCCCGGCGCCAGGCCCAGCGGGCGACATGCACCACGCCCACGATCTCGTCCCAGCTGACGTCGGACCAGGCCCAGAGGTGCCGGAACCGTAGCCCGGCCGGTCGGATCACCAGCCTGGCTGAGGCCCGCATCGCCAGCAGTGGCGCGGCGCAGACGACAAGGGCCGGCGACTCCAGCAGCACCCACAGCAGCCGGCCCGGTCCAGTGGTGGCCCGGTTGCCGAAGTGGAGAGCGAACGGGGTGGCGACGAGGGTCCACAGCGTGGCCGCGCCGAGGACCAGCCAGATGCCCCGTGACGTGCGGATGGGGTAAACGTGCTCCTCGGCCTCCGATTGTGACCGAGTCTGCCTCATATCCACAGGCTATCGCGATCAGGGTGTATCCGGAGTTGGAGCGGTTTCGCTGATGCCCGGGACCGTGGGCGCCCCGTTTCCGGGGTGCCTTGCTCAACCGCTGACCAGGAACGGGGCAGCGTCGGCAGACTTGAAGACCAGGCCCAGGCCCGGCCGGTCGTCGGGTGGTCGCAGCGACCCGCCCTCCAGCGCAGGGAGCCCGTCGAAGAAGAGAGCCTCGATCCGGGCGTGGTCGTGGAAGTACTCGACGTGGCTCAGTTGCGGGGCGGCGCAGCCAGCATGGGCATGGATCGTGGGAGATGTGTGCGCCGAGAACGGGATCCCGGCAGCGTAGGCCTGCGACGCCGCCATCAGGAACCCCGTGATGCCCAGGCACCGGGTGGCGTCAGCCTGCTGGATGTCGACGGCACCCGCACCAAGCATCGCCCGGAAGTACCAGGGGTCGTAGCCGTACTCGCCCGCGGCCACGTCCTGGCTGATCGCCTGGCGAACCAAGCGGAGCTGGTCGAGGTGGTCCGAAGACACCGGCTCCTCGAAGTAGCTCACCACCCCATCGAGGTCGTGGGCGAGCCGGATGGCCTGCCCGGCGGTGAAGGCCCCGTTGGCATCCACGAACAACTCGGGAGCGCCGCCAAGCGCCTCCCGCACCGCGAGGATCCGCCGGCGGTCCCCGGCGGCGTTGGTCCCGCCGTCGACACCGATCTTCATCTTGACCCGGGGGATACCCTGCCCGACCCAGCGGCTCAACTGGTCGATCACCTCTTCCACCGAGTAGGAGGTGAATCCACCGCTGCCGTAGATGGGCACCGCCGCTCGCTGAGCCCCCAGCAGACGGGTGAGCGGAAGACCCTCGCCTCGGGCAGCGAGGTCCCACAGAGCGACGTCCACCGCCGAGACCGCCGAGGCGGCCACCCCCTGGCGGCCGATGTTGCGCACGGCCGCCACCATGGCCTCCCAGGCCGAACGCACACCAACCAGGTCCCGCCCCACCACGGCTGAGGCGAGCACCTCCTGGACCACGGCGGCCGCTGCTCCCGCCGTGTAGCTCCAACCGATCCCCGACGCGCCGCCGGCGCCCACCGCCTCGACAAGCACCATCGTTGTGGCATCCCAGGCCAACGTACCGTCGGCCTCCGGGCGGTCGGTAGGGATGCGGAACACCTGGCTCCGGAGCGCCTCGACCCGCATCAACGACCCCTACCGAACGGGAGCAAGGTGATCGGCCAGCCGGGCGGCGAGCGCCATGATCGTGAGCGCCGGGTTGGCGCTGCCCTGGGTGGGGGCAACGCTGCCGTCGCAGATGAACAGGTTGTCGGCGGCGAAGCTGCGGAGGTTGGCGTCCACCACGCCCGATCGTTCGTCGGCGCCCATCCGCGCCCCGCCCATCAGGTGGGCGTAGCGCTGGATGGTCACGGCCTCCTCCGCCCCGGCGGCTTCAAGGATCTGGGTCATCACCTCGGTGGCGGCCGCCAGGAGCTTGCGATCGTTCTCGCACTGCGAGTACGAGAAGTGGGCAACGGGCAGCCCGTGGCTGTCGGTCAGGCCGGCCAGCGTCACCCGGTTCTCCGGCAGCGGGAGGAACTCGCACAGGGCGCCGAGGGTCACCCAGTGCACGTAGTCGCGCATGTACTCGCGCAGCACCTCGCCCCAATGGCCCTGGGCCGCAACGTGCTCCGACCAGGTGATCGGCAGCGGCGACACCGTCTGGATCGAAAAGCCGCGCCGGTAGTCCTTGGCCGGGTCGGTCTCGTAGAACGCCTCGGTCGACACCTCCGGCGGGGGGGCCTTGTACATGCGCACCTCATCGGCGAAGCGCCCGGCGGTCTGCGGGGCGCCCTGCACCATGAGGTACCGGCCGACCTGGTCGAAGTCGTTGCACAACCCGTCGGGAAAGCGCCGGCACGATGAAGCCAGCAGCAGCCGCGGGGTCTCGATCGAGTAGCAGCACAGGATGACCACCCGTGCCCGCTGGCGCCGCTCGACGCCGCCTCGCCGGTAGACGACGCCGGTCGCCCGCCCATCGGGACCGATCTCGACCCGGGACACCATCGACGAATCGCGGATCTCGGCTCCGCGGGCGAGTGCATCGGGGATGTGGGTCACCAGGGTCGAGGCCTTGGCGTTGACCTTGCACCCCTGCAGGCAGAAGCCCCGGTAGATGCAGTGCGGCCGGTTGCCCATGACACCGTTCGTGATCGCCACCGGGCCGACCCGGGCCGGGATACCGAGCTGCTCGCACCCGGCCAGAAAGATCTCCCCCCCGCCGCTGACCGGGTGGGGGGAGTGCGGGTAGCGGTGCGGATCTCCCCAGGGCCAGAACTGGCCGGCAACCGGCAATTCCTCTTCGAGGTCGGCATAGTACGGCTTCATGTCCGGGTAGCCGATCGGCCAGTCGGCGCCGACGCCGTCGTTGGTCGCGGTGGCGAAATCGGACGGGTGGAAGCGGGGGGTGAAACCGGCGTAGTGGACGGTCGATCCGCCGACGCCACGCCCAGAGTTGTTCGACCCGAGCGGAACCGGGTCGCTGCCCCCGATCAAGCGGGGCTCGGTCCAGTACAGGTCGTGCGAGCCGGCCTCGTCGGAGACCCAATCCTCATCTGGGTCCCAGAACGGGCCGGCGTCGAGCGCGGCGACCTTCCACCCCCGCCGGGCCAGGCGCTGGACCAGGACGCCACCGCCCGCCCCGGCGCCCACGATGACCGCGTCGAGCTCCTCGGTGTCCGAGTAGCGGCGCATCCGCTCCCGCAACCGCCACGGGGTGCGGGACTGCGAGCGGGGGTTGGGCAGCAGCCAGGCCGACTCGTTGCGGCGCCGGACCGCATCGGTGCTCACGAGCCCCCGCCGGACCGGTGCCGCCGCCGGGCCCGCTCGACCCGCCGGATCCAGGGGATGGGATCTTCGGCGCCGGCTTCGGCGACCTCCCACGGCTCGCGCTTGCCGACCCCCAGGTTGCGGTAGCCCCGTGGGTAGGCCGGGCCACCGAACCCGATCTCGCTCCACGCCCAGGGATGCGAGTAATAGGCCGTGCAGGCGTAGCGGAGCCACAGGTTCCAGACCTTTGAGGCCGGCATGCCGGCAAAGGTCTTCTCCTCCTGGACGCCGTCGAGCAGGTCGTTCTGCTGCTCGATGCCGAGGGCGGCGAAGCCCTGCCCGGCGAGCTCGGCGAGCGACCTCCGCCACGCCTCGGCATCGGGTGGCATGTCGTCGTAGTACCAGCCGTCGGTGCTCCCCTTGGCGAGGCCCTGGTCCACGAGCTCGAAGACCGGCACCTTGCGGGCCGGGTCGTCGTTGGCCAGCAACCGGTCAAGCAGTGCCCGGCACACCGGCTCCTCGTCCGGGGAGAAGAATTGCGCGGCCGCGCCAGGGTTCAGCCGCCCGAGAACCACCCGCCGCGTCGTGCGGTCCCAGTGCGACCGCTGATCGAGGACGTCGTAGCCCTCAAACCGCGACGCAGGCTCGCCCCGATACTCGCCGGGCATCCCCGAAGGAGGTTCGCCGGGGGCCCGCTCGCTACCGCTCACGCCGGAGGATGGCGGCGAGGAGGCCCATCCCGCCGACCATCGCCATCAGTAGCGGGGCGAACAGGGGCGGGCCCATCTCGATGTTGTAGACCGCCTCCGACCACCCTCCCGGTCGCCCCAGGATCCCGCGGGCGTGCAGGTAGGTCCCTTGGATGCCGTTGGCCAGCACGAAGGCGGAGACGAGCGGGAGGGCGGTCTTCGCCGCCCGCCGGCAGGCGACCCCGGCGATGCCGGCGGCGATCATCGGTGGCGTCAGCGCGATCGGCGCCCACATCCAGCGGTTGCCGAAGCTCGCCCGGTCGTGCTCCAGGAAGATCTCCAGGCCGTTGACCAATGCGGCGCCGGCGGTCAGGGCGGACAGCATGCGTTCGAACCGGCCGTGCTCGATGTTGACCAGCATGCGGTCGATGCCGTGCACCGCACGCTGCTCAAGCTGGGTTGCGCTCACGCCTTCAGCTCGGCAAGCTTGTCCCGGAACAGGGTGCTGGCGATGGTGGCCCGGTGCGGCTGGCCGTGCAGGAAGGCCTCGGCAAACCCCTTCGCCTGCTCGTAGCTCACCTTCGCCGGGAGCGGGGGCTCGTCGGCGTTGCTCAGGCAGTCGACCAGCGCCGGGCCGGGGTGATCGAGGGCGGACTTGACCGCAGGTTCGAGATCGGCAGGGTCGTCGACCCGGAACGCCAGGCCCCCGTTGCTCTCGGCATAGGCGGCGTAGTTGGCGATGCCATTGTGGCGCACCCCGAACTCCGGGTAGCCAAGGACCATTTGCTCCCAGAGGATCTGCCCGTAGGAGTGGTTGTTGTCGATGAACACCTTGACCGGCAGGTCGTGGCGCACCGCGGTCAGGAACTCGGCCATCAGCATCGAGAACCCGCCGTCGCCCACGAAGGCGATGCACTGGCGGCCCGGATAGGCGACCTGGGCAGCGATCGTGTAAGGCAGCCCGGGGGCCATCGTCGCCAGGTTTCCAGAAAGCATGAACCTGCGGTCGCCGCGGATCGTCCACTGGCGGGCGGCCCAGGTGGCGATCGTCCCCGAGTCCGACGAGAGGATGGCATCGTCGCTGGCGTGCCGGTCGATCAGCCCCATCAGGTACTGGGGCTGGATCGGCC
>DAIQBQ010000178.1:0-6484 GCA_036781065.1 Actinomycetota bacterium | reverse complement strand
GCCGAACGACTGGTTTGGCGAACCGGAGGCCCCGGACGGTTCGGCGGACCGGTGGTTCGCGCCCACCGAGCTGTACGGCGTGCCGATCGAGGGGGGGCTCGCGACGAAGCTCAACTCGATGCTCGCGTCGCCGGGGTTCGAGCAGTGGTGGGCGCAACTGGCCGCGTCAGGCTTCTGCGGATCCCCGCTGCACCTGGCCGGCAACGGTGCATGGGGTGGTGCGACCGAGGTCATGGGGCGCTGCAAAAACCGTCGAGTCGCGGTGTGCCCCTCCTGCTCCGCCCTGTACGCCGGAGACACCTGGCAGCTCGTCCATGCCGGGATCGCCGGAGGCCATCACGGGCTGCCCGCAACGATCGCCGCTCACCCCATGGTCTTCGCCACACTGACGGCACCGAGCTTTGGCTCGGTCCACAGCCTGAGCCGGGACCCGGCCGGCGGAGAACCCCGGCCATGCCATCCCCACGACGCCGGCGACCGCTGCCGTCACCGTCGCCCGACCGGGTGCCCCATCACGCATGATCCCCATGACGAGACCCTGGGCCAGGCGCTCTGCCCCGATTGCTACGACTACATCGGCCATGTGCTCTTCACCTGGCACGCCCCGGAGCTCTGGCACCGCTTCACCATCAAGCTGCGCCGGCTCGTCTCCACCCGCCTCGCCCACATCGGCGAGGACCCCAAGTCCGTCCGGGTCGCCTACGTGAAGGTCGTCGAGCTGCAACGCCGAGCCGTTCCCCACTTCCACGCCGTGGTCCGCCTCGACGCCACCACCGATCCCCAGGCCTCGCCGGAGCCCCCCGACACCGCCCTGACCGCTGGCGAGCTGTCCGCCCTGGTGGCCAGGGCAGCCACGAGCGTTCGACTCAAGGTGACCGGCCCCGACGGGACGATCGTCCTGCGGTTCGGACCCCAGACCGACGTCCAGCCGCTGGGCGCCACCCTGGATCGGGCAGATGAGACGGCGCGGGCAGACCTCTCGGGACGGCGGGTCGCCGCCTACCTGGCCAAGTATGTCACCAAGTCCGTGGCCGACTTCGGCATCGGCGCCCGCCGCATCTCCGATCAGGCCATCGAGGACCTGCCGGTCAACGACCACATCAGGCGCATCCTGAGAGTCATCGTCCAGGTGGCGGAGCTGCCCGACCACCACGCCATGGTCACCTGGCTGCACACCCTCGGCTACCGAGGGCACATCACCAGCAAGACCCGCCGCTACTCCACGACCATGGGTGCCCTCCTCGGCCAGCGCGAAGCCTGGCGCCGCCAGAAGCAGCAACCGAAGGCACCTGCCGGCAACAACAGCGAAAGCGACGGCCCCGAAAAGAACGAACCCGGCGAGTGGCATTTCGCCGGGTACGGACACGCCAACGACGGGGAACGCCTCCTCGCCCTGAGTGCCGCCGCCCGGTCCGCGGAGATGCGCCTTGTGGCACGGGACGAGATCGCCGAGGCAGGCGAGGACGGGGAGCCATGACGGGCCGGCGAGCGACCAAACCGGGCAAGCCGTTGCTCAGCGTGGAGGAGACGGCGATCCTCCTCGGCGAGACTCGATCGACGATCTACCGGGCGGTGAAAGCGGGCACCCTGCCCCTGCCCGTGTTCGTCATCGGTGGTCGTCAGAAGATACCGAGGGCAGCGGTCGAACGGTTGGTGACTGGCCTTCCTCCGGTGATGGAAGAGGGCGACCCAGGGATTCAGCCCGCTGCTGAGGAGCCAGCCGAGCCGGCCAGGAGGCGCCCCATGTGCTCGGCTGCCCGGCGGTCCTCGGCGGCCAGGCCGTCGGTGTAGTGGCGGGCCATCTGCACGGTGGACCAGCCCAGCCGGGCCTGCTTCTGCGCCTCCGAGATGACCGGGTCCAGGGCGGTGGCGTGGAAGTGGCGGAGGGAGTGGAGGTGGATGTCTGACGCCACCCCGGCGCGGGTCCGCAAGCGGTCGAAGGCGTGGCTCACCGCATCCGGATGCGGTGGGGTCGCACCGCCGGGGGTGAAGGAGAACACGAAACCCTCCTCGGCGACCGCCAGACCGCAACCGGCCGCCAGGCGGTCCTGCTCGACCCGAAGGTCCTGCAGCATCCCGGCGGTGACGGCATCGAGCGCCAGGCGGCGGATGCTGGCCCGGGTCTTGGGACCCTTGACCACGGCGCCACCCCTGGCCGAGATCACGCTCTCGTCAACTCTCACCGCCCCGAGCTCCGGGTCCAGGTCCGACCACCGAAGGGCGCAGGCCTCGCCCCGCCGCATCCCGGTGGCGGCCAGGACCCGCAGGAAGCAGGCGAAGCGGGGATCATCCTCGGCAGCGGTCGCCAGGAGGCGCTGGACCTCCTCGACGTCGGGTGACCGGACGTCGGCCCGGCGCTCGTCGAGACCCCACGTCGGCAGGTCGGCATCGGCCGCCGGGTTGGGAAGGGTCCCGCCGCTCCACTTGCGGGCGAGCCGGCACGACCGGTGCAGGACGGCCTTCACCTGGCGGACGGTGGCCGCCGACAACCCGGCTGCCTTGAGGGTCCGGTAGTAACGCTCGACGTCGTAGGTGCCCAGCGAGGCGATCCGTCGCCGGCCGATCGCCGGCTCGATGTGGACCCGCCAGATGCTCTCGTAGTGGCGGACCGTCTTGGGTGACAGGTCATCCCAGCCGTTGTCCCGCCAGGCGGCGATGGCGTCGTTGATCGTGGTAGTAACTCCCCAGAGGACCCTCTCCTCGGGGACCGGTGCCGGCGCCGCATCCTGAGCGGCCACCAACCGGGCCAGCTCCCGCTCCGCCGCCCGGCGAGTGCCATGGAACCGGACGTGGCGATGCCGGACCCGCCCCGACGCGTCCCGCCCCAGGAACACCCGAAGCTCCCACGTGTCCGCCTTGCCACCGACCTGCCGCAGGCTCCCAGCCATCACTCCACCTCCCGCCCAACCACTTGTTGGGTTTCCTGTTGGGTTCCGGTGAGAACACCCTACGCCGACGGTGTGACACCAACCCGGAAAGGGTGGCTGACGTGGGAGAACGTCAGTGCGCTCGGAGGGATTCGAACCCCCAACCTTCTGATCCGTAGTCAGATGCTCTAATCCGTTGAGCTACGAGCGCGGGTGCGGCGACAATGATACAGGCCGACGGGGTAGGGGCCCCCGGCTCGCTCAGCGAGGCGGCGTCGGGACCGCCACGCTCGAGTCGTCCTGGACAAGTGCGGCCGGGACGGGGCGGGCGGTGGGCAACCAGCGGCTGGCCCCCTCGCGGGCCTCGGCCATGAGGCGGGCGCCGGCTTTGAATGAGAACGGCGAAAGCCCGGCCACCGACGGTGCAGGGAGGACGAACACCTCGCAGCGTCCCGACCACGCCGCTATGTCGGTGTCGGCGGCGTGGCCGAGGACAAGCGCGCTGGATCGCAGCAGCACGTCGAGAGCTCCGCCACGCCGCACCGGGCGCTCTGGGGCTTCGGCCTTACCCTCGCCGGGCGCCTCCCCGATGGTGGGCAAAATGTAGATCCGGTCGGCGCCGGCGGCGACCGCTTGGTCGATGGGGGTGTTGGCCACCAAACCGCCGTCCACGAGCGACCGCCCCCCGACCTCCACCGGCGGGAACACCCCCGGCAGCGCAGTAGAGGCCAGCAGGGAAGGGATGGCGTCGCCTTCCCGCATATAAACGGGTTCACCGGTGTCCAGGTCGGTGGCGGTGACCGTCAAGGGGACGCTGGTATCCTCGAGGTGGGCCACGGGGGCGTGGGTCCGCAGCCACTTGGTGAAAGCGCCGCGGTTGACGGTGTGGTCCCGCATCCCTACCAGGCCCGCGATCACGGTCCAGGGACGGAATGGGAAGATCTCCTCGCGCTTGACCCCGAGCCACAGGTCGCGCAGCGATGCCACCCCGCCGGCGTCGGGAAAAGTCGCCATCCACAAGGCGTTGAGGGACCCCGCCGAGGTACCGAAGAGCAGGTCGGGCGTCATGCCGGCGCGCACGAGCGCCTCGAGCTGTCCAACCTGCACAGCGCCAAACGACGACCCGCCGGGCAGGATCCATGCCGTAGTCATCCCCGGCACCCTACGGCATCCGGAAAGTGATGCTTTTGGTGTTGTCCGCCGTCGCGGGCTCGCCTGGGATAGGGCCGACGGTCACCGTTAGGGTGACGGGCACGCCGGTCGGCGGTCGCAGGCTGCCGAGCGTCAAGGCCTGGGCCTGGCCGGGGGTGAGGGAGACAAACTCCCGAACGCTGGCCACGAAGCCCGGCGCCGAAGGGGAAAGAGCGGCGGTCACCTTGACGTTGGACTCGGGTCGGTTGCCGACGTCGGCCACTGTGACCTGGACGCTGATCGTGGTGGACGGCGGTAGGACCTGGATCGCTCCGCTGGAAGTGACCGCACCGGGTTCGGTGGAGAGCGACTCCACGGCCACGTCGTGGTTGGGCACGACGTTGGACGCGGCACGCAGTGCCTGGAGGAAGGTGGACAACCCGGGCTGGGCGAACGCGCCAGGGTTGGTGTACCACTCCGAGACGGGCAGCTTCACCCCGAGGGATGGCATGTCCTGAACGAAGAGCCGGTAAGCCTGATCGGCGACCTGGAACTGTTGGCCGGCGGTCTGGATGGTCGCGGCCGGTGCCGCGGCGGCGACGCCGGTCGGGCCCGACAGCGTCTGGGTCATGGCGGCGGCGACGGTAGCGGCAGCCTCGGCGCGAGTTTGCAGGCAGACGACCAGGGCGCCGTCGGCCGTGGCGATAGTTGCCGGAGGGTGCAACGCCTTGGCGGCGCGGAGAGTAGAGCTGGCTCCTGCGGCGGCCTGGTCGAGCTCGGCGGTGATCGCAGTTGCGGTCATCGCCAGGCCCGAGGCGCGCACGCTGTTGATCTCCGCCCCCTGAGCTGTGGATTGCGCGACGAGGGGGAGGGCATGATCGATCCAGTCCTGGGCGGCGAGGACCCTGACCGGACCCGGAGATCGCGACTTGATTGACGCGTCGATCAGCAGGACGACCAGGGTGAGCACGACGCCGACGGCCAGCCACCATTTGGCGCTGCGTCGCCGTGAGTTGCGGCCAACCAGCGCCATCGCGGGCTCACCCTAGCTGGCCTACGGCTGTCGCCTGGCGCGCCAAGACGAGCAGAACTGGGGAAGGATAGAACCATGCGTTACCGCCAACTGGGAAATTCTGGGCTCACCGTGTCGGTGGTGGGCTTGGGCTGCAACAACTTCGGCAGCACCTGCGACTTGGAAGCGTCACGTGCGGTGGTGGACGCCGCGCTCGACACCGGAGTCACCCTGTTCGACACCTCGAACAGCTACGGCAACAAAGGCGGTTCGGAGTCAATCCTCGGCGAGGTATTGAAGGGGCGAAGGGACGAGGTGGTGCTGGCCACCAAGTTCGGCAGCGACATGGGAGAGGGCGCGGGCGTGGCGCGCTGCTCGCGCCGCTACATCCGCGGAGCGGCAGAGGCCAGCCTGCGCCGGCTGCAGACCGATCGCATCGACCTGTACCAGCTGCACAAGCCCGATGGGCTGACACCGCTCGAAGAGACCGTCGCCGCGCTGGACGAGTTGGTGAAAGAAGGCAAGGTGCTCTACATCGGTTCGTCCAACCTGGCCGCCTGGCAGGTCGCCCACGCGGAGTGGGTGGCGGCGAGCGCCCACCAACAAAGGTTCGTCTCGGCCCAGAACCACCTCAGCCTCCTCGAACGCAGCGCTGTGGGCGAGTTGCTCCCCGCGTGTGAGCGCTACGGGATCGGGATGCTGCCATTTTTCCCGTTGGCCAACGGTCTGCTCACCGGCAAGTACCGCCGGTCGGAGCCGGCGCCCGAAGGGACCCGTTTGGCCGGCAAGGAGATCACCGAGTCCACCTACGACCGCCTCGAGGCGTTGGAGGGCTTCGCCAAGGCCCGCGACCACACCCTGTTGGAGCTGGCTATCGGCTCTTTGGCGTCGACGAAGCCGGTGACGTCGGTGATCGCGGGCGCAACCCGCGCCGCCCAGGTCCACGCCAACGTGGCGGCAGGTGACTGGGAGCTGGAAACCGAGGACCTGGCCGCCCTCGACGAGCTCCTAGCCGACTGATCGACCGGCCGCCTGGCCGACCAGGTGATCGACGGCCGACGGATCGACCGAACCCCCTGCTACAGCCCGGCGGTGAACAGGGCGACGAGATCGTCGACCGGTTCGAGACTGGCGCGTACCTGGTCGGCACCGAGGCCCTCCAGATCTTCGAGCGGGTAGGTTCCGGTGCCCACGAGCAAGCATCGGGCTCCGGCCGCCCGGGCGCACTCGAGGTCACGGGGGGTGTCGCCGACGACCCAGGTGTCCGCGGCTGTGAGTTCCGCGCCGTGGCGCCCGGCGACGCGCCGCAGCGCGACGGGCACCAGTACCCGGCGGTCGGCGTCGTCGCTTCCGTAGGCGCCTACCTCCAGGTCGAGCCAGCGGTCCAGACCGAACGCGTTCAGTTTGACCACGGCGTTGGGGGCGATGTTGCCGGTGAGCACGGTAGATATCAACCGCCGGTCGCCATGCAGGC
>DAIQBQ010000177.1:0-6484 GCA_036781065.1 Actinomycetota bacterium | reverse complement strand
GCCGCGTTCGTCGACGTCGTCGCTGGCGGAGCCACGGAGCAGCATCCCGAGCACCTGGTTGGCCGGGTTGGACCAGTCCTGCATGGTCATCTCCTTGCCGTCTGGGCGGAGCCAGGCCAGGTCCTTTGTCCACGGCCCGTCGTGCGCCCGGTGACTGATGGAGCCCGGCCGCAGCGGCTCGCCGGTGAAGAAGGTGCGCCGGCGCAGCACCGGGTTGGCTCGGAAACGTTCGATCGCCTGGGCCGTGAAGTCGATCAGCCTCCGGTCCTCGGGGGAGAGCTCCCAACACACCCAGCTAACCGGGGTGTCCTGGCAGTAGGCGTTGTTGTTCCCCTCCTGAGTCCGGCCCAGCTCGTCCCCGCCCAGCAGCATCGGGACTCCCTGCGATAGCAACAGGGTCGCCAGCAGGTTGCGCTTCATCCGGTCACGCATCCGGTTGGTCCAGGCCGACTCGGTCGGTCCCTCGGCGCCCCAGTTCCGGCTCAGGTTGTCGTCGGTGCCATCCTGGTTGTCCTCGCCGTTGGCCTCGTTGTGCTTGTGCTCGTAGCTGACCAGGTCGGCCAGGGTGAATCCGTCGTGGGCGGTGACGAAGTTGATGCTGGCGAAGGTGCCCCGCCCGCTGCCGGCGAACAGGTCGCTGGACCCCGCCAGCCGGGAGGCCAGCTCCGGGACCTGGCCCTGCTCGCCCCGCCAGAACCGCCGGACGCAGTCCCGGTACCGGTCGTTCCACTCCGCCCAGCCGGCCGGGAAGTTGCCCAGCTGGTAGCCCGCGTAACCGACGTCCCACGGCTCGGCGATCAGCTTGACCGCAGACAGCACCGGATCCTGGCCGATCGCCTGGTAGAGGGGACCGGCCAGCTCCAGCCCGTGCGGCCCGCGGGCCAGCGCCGGCGCCAGGTCGAACCGGAAGCCGTCGACATGCATCTCCTCAACCCAGCAGCGCAGTGAGTCCAGGATCAGCTGGAGCACCCGCGGCTGAGCGGCATTGACCGTGTTGCCGGTGCCGGTGCTGTCCTCGTAGTACCGGCGGTCAGCGGCCAGGTGGTAGTAGACGGCGTTGTCGATGCCCCGGAACGACAGCGTAGGCCCGAGCACGCCGCCCTCCCCGGTGTGGTTGTAGACGACGTCGAGGATCACCTCGAGCCCGGCCCGGTGCAACGCCTTGACCATTGTCTTGAACTCGTAGACCTGCTGTCCCGGCCGGGTGGCATAGCGCACCTCGGGGGCGAAGAAGCCGATCGTGTTGTAGCCCCAGTACTCCTCCAGGCCGCGGCTCACCAGGTGCCAGCCGGTGATCGCCTGCTGGACCGGGAGCAGTTCGATGGCAGTGATCCCCAGGCCGACCAGGTGGTCGATCACCGGCTCTGCCGCCAGCCCGAGGTAGGTCCCCCGGATCCCCGGGGCGAGGTGGGGGTGCCGGGCGGTCAATCCTTTGACGTGGCACTCGTAGATGACGGTCCGGTTCCACGCCGTCCGCGGCGGGCGGTCGTCGCCCCAGGAAAAGGCCGGGTCGGCCACGATGCCCTTGGCGACGTGTGCCGCGCTGTCGGCCGAGCTGAACGTCCGGTCGTCGAGCGGGTCGCCGAAGCGGAAGCCGAAGGCCTCTTCCCGGAGGCGGAAGGGCTCGCTGATCAGGCGGGCGTAGGGGTCGAGCAGCACCTTGTGCGGGTTGAACCGGTGCCCCTCGGACGGCTCGAACGGGCCGTCGACCCGGTATCCGTAGTGCTGGCCCGGCCGGACCTCGGGGAGGTAGGCGTGCCAGACCCAATCGGTCCGCTCGGCCATGCGGACCCGCTCCTCCTCGCCCGCCTCGTCGAACAGGCAGAGCTCGACCGACCGGGCGTTGCGGCTGAACAGGGCGAAGTTGACCCCCTGGCCGTCCCAGGTCGCCCCCAGCGGTGCCGGGGCGCCCGGCCACACCCGCCGCTCCGGCGTCCTGCGCGCTGTCCGGTCTGGCGACATGTAGTGGGAAAGCCTAGCGGGACCGGGCCTCTGGGCCGCTCACTGGGGTCTTTGGCCCAGCGGCGGCCGCAGCCGCGGCGGCCCGGTGGGGCCGTGACTCCCGCCCTTCTTGACACCTACTCCAGCCAGAGTATTCTAATGACCATGGCCACCGGCTCTCGATCCAATCCACTGGCACTGGCGGTGCTCAGCTGCCTCTACGAGCGGCCGATGCACCCCTACGAGATCGCCCAGACGCTCCGCCACCGGGGCAAGCAGGAGAGCATCAAGCTGAACTTCGGCTCGCTCTACGCGGTGGTCGAGTCCCTGGAGAAGCGGGGGCTGATCAAAGCGGTCGAGACAGTGCGCGAGGGCCGGCGGCCGGAGCGCACGGTCTACTCCGTCACCGACGCCGGTGCCCGTGAGCATGTGGACTGGCTGACCTCGCTCGTCGCCGTCCCGGTCAAGGAGTACCTGCAGTTCGAAGCGGCGCTGTCCATGCTCGGCGGCCTTTCGCCGGAGGAGTCGCTCGCTGCCCTGAAGGAGCGGGCGACTGCGCTGCAGCTGCGCATCGCCATGGCCCGCACGGTCCTCGACGAGATGGACGCCGCTGGGTTGCCGCGCTTCTTCGCCCTGGAGGTCGACTACAAGAAGGTGCTCGACGAGAGCGAGTTCGACTTCGTCCGGCGCCTGATCAAGGACATCGAGACCGAGTCGCTCGAAGGCCTCGCCACCTGGCGGGGTTTCCACGAACTGCCGCAGGAGGCGGACCACGGGCCCGGTCCACCCCCTCCTGATCAGCGCCATCCCGGGGAAAGCGCTCCGGGATAACGGCTCCATCCCTCCCCGTTCCACCGCCGCAGCGCGGCCCTCTGCCAACGCGGCCGCGTCAGACGAGATTCCCCGGACTCGGGAACAACGAGGACCGAATCTGTCCGCAACACCGCATAGCGTGACCGTAGACAAAGCGAAAGGAGCGGGCGGGCATGACCCCGATCATCGAAGCGAGCGGCGTCACCAAGTCGTTCGGGAAGACCCAGGCGCTGGCCGGCCTTGATCTCGTGGCGGAGCCGGGCCAGGTGCTCGCCGTGCTCGGCCCCAACGGAGCGGGCAAGACCACCTTCATCCGCTCCGTCGCCACCCTGGTGCGCCCGGACGGGGGGACGCTGGTGGTGGGCGGCCACGACGTCCTCGCCGAGCCGGAGGCGGTCCGGGCCATGATCGGCCTGGCCGGCCAGTACGCCGCCGTCGAACCGACGATGACCGGCCGCGAGAACCTGCAGCTGGTCGCCCGGCTGTTCGGCCAGTCCCGCAAGAACGCCCGGGCCAATGCCGGCCGGGTCCTGGGATTACTTGGGCTGGCCGACGCCGCCGACCGGCTGGTCCGCACCTACTCCGGCGGTATGCGGCGCAAGCTCGATCTGGGCGCCAGCCTGGTTGGGGAGCCCCGCCTGCTGCTCCTCGACGAGCCGACCACCGGTCTCGACCCCCGGGCGCGGCTCGACCTGTGGGACGCCATCCGGGACCTGGTCACCCAGGGCACCGACGTCGTGCTGACCACCCAGTACCTCGACGAGGCCGACCATCTGGCCGGGCGCATCGTGATCATCGACCATGGCAAGGCGATCGCCCAGGGCACCCCCAGCGAGCTGAAGCAGCGGGCCGGATCCAGCGTCGTCGAGGTCCACGTGCGCAGCGTGGACGCCATCCCCGGTGTCGCCGCGGCGATGGCCTCGCTGGGCGCTGGCACGCCGCAGATCGACGAGCCGACCCGCCGGATCAGCATCGCCGCCACCGCCGGCACCGATCAGCTGATCTCCGAGCTACCGGCGCTGTACGGGATCGGTGAGGCGCTCGAGGACATCGCCGTGCGCCACCCGAACCTCGACGAGGTGTTCCTGGCGCTGACCGGTCAGGAGCTGGAGGTGCCGGCGCCCAGCGGCAAGAAGGGCCGCCGTTCCCGCCGGGCCGCCTGAGCCATGGCCGCCCCGGGACCGACGTCCACATCCGACTCTGCCTACGAAAGGACCACCGCCATGCCCGCAGCCGACACCGCGATCGCTCAGGACCGCCCGGAGCCCACCAGGACCGCAGCCGCCGGCCCGCCTGCGACCCGGGGCCCGAACCGGGCTTCGCTGCCGGTCAGCGCCTGGGAGATTGCCCGCCGGGCCATACTCAAGTTCCTCCGCACCCCGCAGCTGATCGTGGTTGGCACCCTGCAGGGGGCGATGTTCCTGCTGATCTTCCGCTACGTCTTCGGCGGCGCCATCCACTCCTCCGGCATCAGCTATGTCGACTTCCTGGTGCCCGGCTACATCACCACCTCGGTGCTGTTCGCCGGCATGGGGGCCGCCGCCGCGGTCGCCGAGGACTTGCAGCAAGGCTTCATCGACCGGCTGCGGTCGCTGCCGATCCCGCGCAGCTCGGCGCTGACCGGGCGGGTGGTCGCCGACGTGATCCTGCTGGTGTGGAGCCTGATCATCACCAGTGCCATCGGTTTCGCCGTCGGCTTCCGGCTCGGCGGGACGGTGCCCGAGGCGCTCGGCGCCTTCGCGCTGTGCGCCGTGTTCGGCTTCGCCGTCGACTGGCTGTTCATCGCCCTCGGCATGGTGGCCGGCACGCCGCAGGCTGCGCAGGGCCTGGGGTTCATGGTGTTCCCGTTCACCTTCGTCTCCAGCGCCTTCGTGCCGGTGTCGAGCATGCCCGGCTGGATGCAGTCCTTCGCCGCCAACCAGCCGATCACGATGATGGTCGACTCGGTGCGGGCGCTGACCCTCGGCCCGACCGCCACCCACGTGCTCGGCCACGGCGCCGGCTACTTCGTCACCCGAGCGGTGCTCTGGGCCGCCGCCTTCGTGGTGGTGTTCGCCCCGCTGGCGATCGCCCGCTACCGCAGGGGCTGACCGCTCGCCGCTGTGGCCGCCAGCGGCGTTGAAATCGGGCCGAGTGAGCAGAAACGGGCGTGATCACACCCCTGGCTGCTCACTCACCGCGGAAACGCGAACCCGTAGACAACGCCGCCCGGTGGCCACGCCGCCCGGGGGCGCCTCGGGCCCCCCTACTGCTGCGGGGGGGCCTTGAAGTACAGGCAGGACAGGCCCGGCAGCGTCAGCCGCAGCGACCACGGCCTGCCGTGCACGGTCACCGGAACCGCATCGACCCCGCCGCCGTTGCCGTCGCCCTGGCCCCCGTACTCGACGGCGTTCGAGTTGAGCAGCTCCTGCCACCAGCCGCCCCAGGGGACGCCGACGTCGTAGCCCTCCCGGGCGACCGGGGTGAAGTTGCACACGACCATCACCATGTCGCCCGAGCGGCTCTTGCGCAGCAGGCTGACAACGCTGGCCTCGGCGTCGTTGGCATCGCCCCATTCGAAGCCGGCCGGGTCGCAGTCGAGCTCGTACAGCGCCGGCTCGTTGCGGTAGGTCTGGTTCAGGTCCTGCACGAAGCGTTGCACCCCGAGGTGCGGGCTGTACTGGAGCAGGTGCCAGTCGAGGCTGGAGTCGTGGTGCCACTCGCTCCACTGGGCGATGTCGCCGCCCATGAACAGCAGCTTCTTGCCAGCCTGCGCCCACATATAGCCGAACAGCGCCCGGAGCGTGGCGAACTTGTCCGCGTCGTGCCCCGGCAGCTTACCCAGCAGCGAGCCCTTGCCGTGGGTGATCTCGTCGTGGGACAGCGGGAGCACGTAGTTCTCGGAGTACGCATAGAGCATCCGGAAGGTCAGCAGGTTGTGCTGGTAGCGCCGGAAAATCGGGTCCTGCGAGAAGTAGCTGAGCGTGTCGTGCATCCACCCCATGTCCCACTTCAGGCCGAAGCCGAGCCCGCCGACGTAGTTCGGCCGGGAGACCATCGGCCAAGCGGTCGACTCCTCAGCGATGGTCTGGATGTCCGGGTGCTCGGCGTACAGCTCGGAGTTGAGCTGGCGCAGGAACGACAGCGCCTCCAGGTTCTCCCGGCCCCCGAACTCGTTGGGGATCCACTCCCCGGCCTCCCGGGAGTAGTCGAGGTAGAGCATCGAGGCGACGGCGTCGACCCGTAGGCCGTCGGCGTGGTACGTCGACAGCCAGTGCATCGCCGAGGAGAGCAGGAAGCTGCGTACCTCGTTGCGGCCGTAGTTGAAGATGAAGCTCTTCCAGTCCGGGTGGAAGCCCTTCCGCGGGTCGGCGTGCTCGTAGAGGTGGGTGCCGTCGAAGTAGCCCAGCCCGTGCTCGTCGGTCGGGAAGTGCGAAGGGACCCAGTCGAGGATCACGCCGATGCCGTGCTGGTGGAGCGTGTCGACCAGGTACATGAAGTCCTGGGGCGTCCCGTAGCGGCTCGTCGGAGCGAAGTAGCCGGTGACCTGGTAGCCCCACGATCCGTAGAACGGGTGCTCCATCACCGGCATCAGCTCGACGTGGGTGAAGCCGAGCTTCTTCACGTGTGCGGCGATGCGCGGCGCCATCTCGCGATAGCTGAGCGCGCGATCGCCCTCTTCCGGCACGCGGGCCCAGGAGCCGAGGTGGAGCTCGTAGATGGACATCGGCTCGCGGTGATGGTCCGCGAC
>DAIQBQ010000176.1:0-6485 GCA_036781065.1 Actinomycetota bacterium | reverse complement strand
CACCCAGGCCGGGTTCGACGTCCTGTTCATCTCCGGCTACTCGGTGGCCGGGTCCAGGCTCGGCCTGCCCGACTTCGGCTACCTGACCCAGACCGAGGTCGCCGACACCGCCCGCACCGTCTGCGCCGCAACGAGCCTGCCGGTCATCGTCGACGCCGACACCGGCTACGGCAACCCGCTGAGCGCGATGCGGACAGCCCGCCTGTTCTCCGCCGCCGGCGGGGCCGGGATCTTTCTGGAGGATCAGCTTTGGCCGAAGAAGTGCGGCCACTTCGCCGGCAAGCGGGTGGTCCCTGCTGCTGAGTGGCTGGCCAAGCTGCGGGCGGTGCTCGACCTGCGCACCGAGGGGGTCGACCTGTTCCTGGTCGCCCGCACCGACGCCCGTTCGGCGGTGTCCCTCGACGCGGCGATCGACCGGGCCAAGGCCGCCCGCGACCTGGGCGTGGACGCCATCTTCGTCGAGGCGCCGGAGTCGATCGCGGACCTGGAGCGTGTCGCCAAGGAGGTCGAGGGGGTCACCCGGGTCGCCAACATGATCGAGGGCGGGAAGACGCCGCTGCTCTCCCCCAAGGAGTTGCACGACCTCGGCTTCGACCTGATCGTCACGCCGCTGTCCGCCCTGTTCGCCGCCACGAAGGCGATCCAGGCGGCGTTCGCCGCGCTCAAGGCGGAGGGGACACTCCGGGGCCACCCTGAACTCCTTGTATCCTTCACCGAGTTCGAGCCGGTGGTCGATCTGGCCGGTCATCGGGGCCTCGAGGAGCGCTACGGATCATGACGACCCCCTGGTCACCCCAGTCCTGGCGGGAGCTACCCGCCGCCCAGCAGCCCGAGTGGGACGACCCCGCCGCGCTTGACCTCGCCCTGAAGGAGCTGCACGCCCAGCCCCCGCTGGTGTTTGCAGGCGAGGCGCGGGCCCTACGGCAATCGCTCGGACAGGCGGCACGCGGCGAGGCGTTCGTGCTCCAGGCTGGCGAGTGCGCCGAGTCGTTCGACAACCTGTCCGCCGACGCCATCCGCGACCAGTTGAAGATCATCCTGCAGATGGCGGTCGTGCTCACCTACGCCTCCGGGCTCCCGGTGATCAAGGTCGGCCGGATCGCTGGGCAGTTCGCCAAGCCCCGCTCGGCCGGCACCGAGCGGCTGGGTGAGCGGGAACTGCCGTCGTTCCGCGGCCATATGGTCAACGGGGACGGCTTCGACGAGGCCTCCCGCCGCCCGGATCCGCAGCGGTTGCTGCGCGCCTACCACCAGGCGTCGGCCACCCTGAACCTGCTCCGGGCGTTCACCAAAGGCGGCTTCGCCGACCTGACCCAGGTGCACATGTGGAACCAGGAGTTCGTCGCCCGCAGCCCGCAGGGCCGCCGCTACGAGGACATCGCCGCGGCGATCGACCGGGCGCTGCGGTTTATGGCCGCCTGCGGGATCGACCTGGGTTCGGACGTCTCGCTGCACCAGGTCGACTTCTATACCTGCCACGAGGCGCTGATCCTCGGCTTCGAGGAGGCGCTCACCCGCCAGGACTCGCTGACCGGGAGCTGGTACGACTGCTCCGCCCACATGCTGTGGGCCGGGGAGCGGACCCGCCAGGCCGATGGGGCGCACATCGAATTCCTCTCCGGGGTGCGCAACCCGGTCGCCTGCAAGCTCGGGCCGGGGGCCACGCCAGCGGAGGCGCTGGAGTTGTGCGAGCGGCTCGACCCTTCCGGCGAGGCGGGGCGCCTGTCGTTCATCACCCGGATGGGTGCCGGGGCAGTCCGGGAGGCGCTGCCGCCGCTGGTGCGGGCGGTCAAGGCGTCGGGGCGGCCGGTCACCTGGATCTGCGATCCGATGCACGGCAACACCTTCCTGACCAAGGGCGGCGTCAAGACCCGCCGCTTCGACGACATCCTGGACGAGATCAAGGGCTTCTTCGCCGTCCACCAGGCCGAGGGCACGTTCCCGGGTGGGGTGCACCTGGAGCTGACCTCCGACGACGTGACCGAGTGCCTGGGGGGCGTCGACGCGGTTGACGACGAGGGCCTCGACGTCTCCTACCGGACGCTGTGCGATCCCCGGCTCAACGGCAACCAGTCGCTGGAGCTGGCCTTCGAGGTCGGCGAGCTGCTGCAGGCGTGGGTGGCCCACTAAGTGGCGCACTAAGAGCCGGGCGGAGCCCTCCGGGTGCGGGGGTAGCATTTGAGCATGCCCGAGGCCGACCGGGGACCCGACGCGATCCTGGCGTCGGACGCCGAGCGGGAGTGGATCTGCAGCCAGCTCCGGGAGGCCTGCGTCGCCGGCCGGATCACCACCGACGAGATGTCGGAGCGCACCGGGGTCGCCCTCGCTGCCCGGACCCGGGCCGAGCTGGAGGCGCTGATCGCCGACCTGCCCCGCGGCGCCGGCAACCAGCTGCCGCCGGCAGGCACCCGCTGGCACCTCGGCCTGCTCGGCACAACGAAGCGGACAGGTCGCTGGCGGGTCCCGGCGGAGAGCTGGTGGACCTCGGTGATGGGCGGGTGCCGGCTCGACCTGACCAAGGCGGTCTTCGAGGCGCCGGTGACGGTGATCAACGTGGTCGCCGGCATGGGCAGCGTCGAGATCCGCGTGCCCCGGGGCTTCGAGGTCGACGTGATCGGGACCGCGCTGCTCGGGGGCCGGCACGTGAAGCTGGAGGGGCCGCCGCCCCCGCCCGGGGCGCCGGTCATCCGCCTGCGCATCGTCTCGGCGATGGGCAGCGTCCGGATCACCGACAAGGAAAGCTTCCGGGGCAGGCTCCGCCAGTACTGAAATTGTGTTGTTTTTCCCTATTGTTCCGGACTCAGACTAAAGCTCTACAATTACGTGGGACACGCGCCTCTGGGCGGCCAACTCGCGTAGGCTCCCGGCCGTGAGCGAGCTGGTGCGCCGGGGACGGAGCGGGGCGGTCGCGGCCGTCGAGCTGCACCGGCCGGAACGGCGCCATGCCATGAACACCGCCATGGTGGAGGAACTGCTGGCGGCGCTGGCCGGGGTCGCCGCCGACCCGGCGGCAGCCGCGCTGGTCATCTCCGGCTCGGAAGGCTGCTTCTCGTCGGGAGCTGACATCACCGAGGACCTCGACCACGACGCAGCGGTGCGCCGGATGGGCCTGCTGGCCCGGCTGTTCGAGACGGTCGCCGGCTTCCCCAAGCCCACCGTGGCGGCGATCGACGGCTGGTGCGTCGGCGGGGGGGCCGAGGTGGCGTCCGGTTGCGATCTCCGGGTCGGGACGGCCGCGGCCTCGATCCGGTTCCCGGAGGCGGTCTACGGCGTCCCCGGCGGGGCCGCCCGGCTACCGGCCCTGGTCGGGCTCTCCCACGCCAAGGACCTGCTGCTGACCGCCCGGACGCTCGGCGGGGAGGAGGCCTACCGGATCGGCTGGCTGAACCGGCTGGTACCGGTGGCGGAGCTGACCGCGACGGCCCGGCGGCTGGCCGGGGAGATGGCGGCCCACCGGGGGGCGGCCGCGCTGAAGCGGATCCTCGACGAGGCGGCGGGCATCACGGTGCGGACCCGGCAGGAAAACCGCGCGCTGGTCCGGTTCCAGGACGAGGCGACGGGGCTGATGGGCTGAACGGGCCCGGCCTGTAACCGGGCCGTAACGAGCAAGAAAAGGAAGGACCGTCAGGAAGGGAACAGAAAAGGCGTCCTGGGCTCGAGGGGAAGTAGTCCGGCCCATGACACCTTTTCTGTCCGGATCTTATCGAGATGTCGACAAGCATGCAAAGTCGCGAACACGCGGGATGGCCCGCCCCGCGTCCAAGTAGGGTCTGCTGCGGGCGAGGCCCCCTGCCCACTCCGTAACCGCATCCTCAGCGCCGGTTCAGCTCCTTGCTTGCCGGCCGAACGTATGCTGGGGGAGACTGGTCGGCAAGAAGGAGCGGCGATGGGACGGCGGGGGATCAAGCTCGGCACCATCCTCGGGGTGCAGGTCACCCTGGACCCGTCCTGGTTTATCTTCGGGGTCCTCTTTGCCTGGATCGTCGAGGACCTTTTCCAGTCCGGTGGCGCCCGGTTCCCGCATGTCACGGGCGGCGCCGCCTGGTTGCTCGGGGCGATGGGGTCGGTCCTGTTCCTCTGCTCGGTGCTGGCCCATGAGCTGTCGCACTCGGTCGTCGCCCGGCGCAAGGGAATCGCCGTCCATGGCATCACGCTGTTCATCTTCGGAGGCGTCGCCCAGATCACCGAGGAACCGAAGACCCCAATCGACGAGGTGAAGATCGCCATCGCCGGCCCGGCGACGTCGCTGGTCCTCGGTCTCGTGTTGTTCGCCTTCAGCGTCGCCGCCGCAGCTGTCAACGCCAAGGCCGGGGAGGCGCTGTTCGCTGCCCTCGGCTTCATCAACATCCTGCTGGGCCTGTTCAACATGCTGCCAGGGTTCCCACTGGACGGCGGCCGGGTGTTCCGGGCGGCGGTCTGGCAGAAGACCCGCGATTTCAACCGGGCGACCAGGGTGGCCGCCACCTCGGGCCGGGTCATCGGCATCGGCCTGATCGTCGTCGGAGGCCTGCTGCTCGTCCTGACCAGGGACTTCACCGATGGCATCTGGCTGGCACTGATCGGGCTGTTCCTGTACCAGGCCGCGTTCAGCTACTACCGGCAGGCGAGCCTCATGCCAGGCCGGGGAACGACGGTGGCCGACCTGATGACCCGCCAGCCGAACTGGGTGCTGGCCACCGCGGCCCTGGACAAGAACCTGTACCAGGGCCTCGCCGCCGCCCCGGACCGGGCCTTCCCGGTGGTGGCGCCGGAGGGCTGGCTGGCCGGCATCCTCACCGCCGAGGCGCTGGAGGCGGTCCCGCCCGAGCAGTGGCCGTCGCTGACCGCCGGGCAGCTGATGATCCCGATGCAGTGGGAGCTGGTCGCCAACCCGGCCGAGCCGTACGATGCGGTCCTGGCCCGGCTGCGCACCAACCCGGTCGGGCGCTTCGTGGTCCTCGACGCCGGCCGGCTGGTCGGCATGCTGACCCCGGCCCGGCTGGGGCGCCCGCTCGCCTCCCGCCCGGCGCACCAGGGAAGCTGACACGGCGGCGCCACTGGAACCCGGCGAACGGGTCCTGCTGCTGGACAACCGAGACCGGCGGTACCTGGTGCTGCTCCAGCGCGGCCAGTCGTTCCACTTCCACCGGGGCATCGTCAGCCACGACGCGTTGATCGGCCAGCCCGAGGGGACGACCGTGCGGACCAACACCGGCGCCACCCTGGTGGCGGTGCGGCCGACCCTCGCCGAATTCGTCCTCAAGATGAAGCGCGGGGCGCAGGTCGTCTACCCCAAGGACATCGCCATGATCCTGCTCCATGGCGACGTCTTCCCGGGCGCCCGGGTGGTCGAGGCCGGGGCCGGTTCCGGGGCGCTCACCCTCGGGCTGCTGCGGGCGGTTGGCCCGGAGGGCCGGGTCACCACGTACGAGCTCCGGGAGGACTTCGCGGCGATGGCCCGGGCCAACGTCGAGGCGTTCGGCGGCAAAGCCGACACCCTCGAGATCCGGCTCGGCGACGTCTACGAGAACATCGAGGAGACCGACCTCGACCGCATCGTCCTCGACCTGCCCGAGCCGTGGCGGGTGCTCGGCCCGGCCTCGCGGTCACTGCGCCCGGGCGGGATCTTCGTCGCCTACCTGCCGACGATCCTGCAGGTGTCCCAGCTGGTCGAGGCACTGCGGGCGGATCCGGCCTGGGCGATGATCTCGCCGTTCGAGGCGCTGGTGCGCGGCTGGCACGTCGACGGCCGCTCGGTGCGGCCGGACCACCGGATGGTCGCTCACACCGGCTTCATCACGACGGCCCGCCGAGTGGTGCCGCTGCCGCCGGGGCCGGGGGCCGGGGCGGTGGCGAGCGACGACGGCGAAAATCGCTCGGACTCCTTATGAAAGCGTATCCCTGCGCCGATAATCCACCTGCGCCACCTATACTTTTGTCGGAGTCCCCGCACCGACCAGTGGGGCCGAACGGATGGCCGGTCGCCCGGTGAGAGGAGGTGGGGGAACCAGTGCCCCGCCAACCTGAGTTCGATCGCCGCATCGCCGAATTCGAGCGTGAGGTCGGCGAGTTGCAGATGCAGGTGAAGATCCTCGAGGAGGAGGCCGGGGGCCTGCGGGCCAAGCTGGCCGACGCGCCGATCCGCATCCGCGAGCTGGAAGCCCACCTCCTGGAGGCGCGGGCCGAGTACGCCCGGTCCCGCGAGCAGAGCGAGCGGATGACCGAACTGCTGCGCCAGGCCCGGGAGCAGATCGTCACCCTGCGCGAGGAGGTCGAGAAGCTCTCCTCGCCGCCATCCGGCTACGGCGTGTTCCTGACCGCCCACGAGGACGGCACCGTCGACGTGTTCACCGGCGGCCGCAAGCTGCGGGTGAAGGTTGCCCCGGAGGTCGAGGTGGCGACGCTGGCCAAGGGCCAGGAGCTGCTGCTGAACGAGGCGCTCAACGTCGTCGCCGCCTGCGGCTTCGAGATCCAGGGCGAGGTGGTGTCGCTGAAGGAGCTGATCG
>DAIQBQ010000175.1:0-6490 GCA_036781065.1 Actinomycetota bacterium | reverse complement strand
GGTCGTGGCTGCCGGCCGCAACCCCGCCGCGCTCGATGAGGTCTCCGCTGCCACCGGGGGCCAGGCCGAGGCCGGCGACCTGACCCAGGAGGGCGAACCGGCCCGGCTGGTCGCCGCCGTCCTCGCGCGGTACGGGCGGCTGGACGTCGTGGTGAACAACGCCGGCATCGGTGCCAGCGGAGCACTGGGCGACCTGACCGGAGGCGACGTCGCCCGCCTCGTCGCCACCAACCTCACCGCACCGGTGGCGCTGGTCGCTGCCGCGCTGCCCGGGATGCTGGAGCGCCGGCAGGGCCACATCGTCAACGTGGCCTCGATCGTGGGCTTCACCGGCAACCGCGAGGAGACCGCCTATTCGGCGACCAAGGCCGGCGTGGTCGGGTTCACCCGCAGCCTGCGCCAGGAGCTGGCCGGCCGCGGGGTCAGCGTCTCACTCGTGGTGCCGGGTGTGATCGACACCCCATTCTTCGCCACCCGGGGCAGCCCATACACCCGCTCCTGGCCGAGGCCGCTGCCCCCGGAGCGGGTGGCGTCGGTGATCGTGGCGGTGCTCGCCGACGGCCGGCCGGAAGTGTTCGTCCCGGCCTGGATGCGGCTGCCTGCGGAGCTGGCGGCGGCGACCCCCCGGCTGTACGAGCTGCTGGCCAACCGGTTCGGCTGAAGCTGAAGCCAAGGCGGAATCAGTTCTGTGCGCCTCCAGGGACAATTATTGTCCTCAATCGCGCACAGAACTGGAATCCCCCGGGGGACCCACGTCCCTACCGCGACACCAGCGCCCGGAGCGACTCCTTCAGCGATGCCGTCGTCGCCAGCACCGCAGTGGGTTCGTAGCCGCAGTGGGCCATGCAGTTGGCGCACCGGTCGTTGCGCCCGCGCCCGTACTGCGACCAGTCGGTCTCCTCGACCAGCTCCTTGTAGGTCGCCGCGTAGGAGTCGGCCATCAGGTAGCAGGGCCGTTGCCAGCCGAAGATGTTGTAGCAGGGGATCCCCCAGGCGGTGCACATGAAGTCGACCTTGCCCTCCAGGAAGTCCAGGAACAGCGGCGAGTGGTTGAGCCGCCACTTCTTGCGCCGGCCCTCGGCGAACGCCTCCCGGAACAACTCCCGGGCCTCCTCGACACCGGGGAAGTGCTCCTGGTCGGGCGCCTTCCAGTAGGCGTAGGCGGGCGAGATCATCATGGCGTCCACGCCGAGGTCGTCGTTCAGGAAGTCGAGCACGTCGCGCACCGTGCGCGGCGTGTCGTGGGTGAAGAAGGTCGAGTTCGTGGTGACCCTGAACCCGCGTCGCTTGGCCTCCCTGATCGCGTCCACGGCGACGTCGAAGATCCCCTCCCGGCACACCGAGGCGTCGTGGCGCTCCTGGAGGCCGTCGACGTGGACGACCCAGGCGAAGTAGGGCGACGGGCGGAAGTCGTCGAGGTGATCCTTCATCATGATGGCGTTGGTGCACAGGTAGACGAAGATCTTCCGCTTGATCAGCTCGGCGGCGATCTGGTCGACCTCCGGGTGGATCAGCGGCTCGCCGCCGGCGATCGACACCATCGGGGTCCCGCACTCCTCGACCGCCGCCAGCGCCTGGTCGACGCTCATCCGCTTGCGCAGGATCTCGGCCGGGTACTGGATCTTGCCGCAGCCGGCGCAGTGCAGGTTGCAGGCGAACAGCGGCTCCAGCTCCAGCAGGAGCGGGAACTTGTCGTTGCCGGCCCGCTTCTGGCGCATCAGGTAGCTGGCCATGCGGATGTTCTGCCGCCACGGGATTCCCACGCTCACCTCACCTCCTTCGGCACGGCGAACCGCACCGACTCCTGGGTAACGCGGCGCTCGGAGACGTCGACGGGGCCGAGCCCCCGCAGGGCCAAAATCACCCGTTCCACCAAGCCGTCCGACGCCGAGGCACCGGCGGTGATCCCAATCCGGTGGCGCCCGGCGAGCCAATCGATCGTAAGGTCGGTCTCGTCGTCGATCAAGGAGGCCGGGGTGCCCAGCCGCTCCGACAGCTCGACCAGGCGCTTGGAGTTCGATGAGTTGGACGACCCGACGACGAAGACGGCGTCGCAGTCGGCAGCGATCGCCCGGAGCGCATCCTGCCGGTTCTGGGTCGCGTAGCAGATGTCCTCGGTCGGGGGCCCCTCCAGGGCCGGGAATCGCTGGTGCAGGCGCTCGATGATGCCGGCGGTCTCGTCCAGGGCAAGCGTGGTCTGGGTGAGGTAGGCGACCCGCTCCGGGTCGGCGACCTCGATGGCCTCGACGTCCTCCGCCCGCTCGACCAGCACCGTCGAGGCCGGCGCCTCGCCGGAGGTGCCCTCCACCTCCTCGTGGCCCCCGTGGCCGATCAGCATGATCGTCCGGCCCTCGGCGGCGAAGCGCCGGGCCTCGGCGTGGACCTTGTTCACCAGCGGGCAGGTGGCATCGATCACCTGCAGCTCCCGCGCCGCCGCCGACTGCCTGACCGCCGGGGACACGCCGTGGGCGGAGAAGACGATGTGGGCGCCCTCCGGGACCTCGCCGGGCTCATCGACGAAGACCGCCCCCCGGGCCTCGAGATCGGCGACCACGTGGCGGTTGTGCACGATCTGCTTGCGCACGTAGACCGGCGGCCCGAACCGGTCGAGCGCAGCCTCGACGATCTGGATTGCCCGGTCGACCCCGGCACAGAACGACCGCGGGCTGGCCAGCAGCACCGTGCGTTCCGCGCACGCGGTTGCCCACTCGGCAAGCGCCGGTGCCGCCCGCCGCAGGGCGGACAAGGCGCGGAACCCGCGGCCGGGCGTGCGCGGGCTGATCAGGCTGTGCTCGGTGTCGTCGACAACCACTCGCAGCACCGCCAGCGGCGGCCGCCCGTCGGGTACCCGGGCTCCGGAAAGCATCCAGGCCGACTCCATGTCAACGGCGATCGCTCCCGTGGTCTGGAGCTCGGCCCGCTCGGCCCGGCCGGCGACGTGGTCGACGGACAGCACCGGCCCGACCGCTGGCTCAATCCCGCGGGAGCGCAGCCAGCGGGCAATCAGCGGCGCCGACGGGCAGGCCACCGGTCCGGCGCCGGCGCACCGTACCTCGCTTGCCACCACAACAGTCCCGGGCGGCAGCGAGGGGTCGAGCGCTCCGCACAACCCGGCGACGGCGACCGGTTGTAGGCCAGCACCGGCCGGGCACGAGAGCGCCTCCCGGGAACCCCGAGCGGCCCGCTCCGGGCCCATCCCCACGTCGACCACGAGTGCCCCCGGCAGCACCGGTCGCACCGCCCGCGCCTCGAGCCCGAGTGCGGTCAGGACGAGTAGCGGGCGCACTGGGCGAACGCCCTGCGGGCGCGGCACCGTCACTGCTGGGCGACCTTTTTGGCGGCCCGGTAGCGGCCCAGGGCCATGACCGGGAAATTCAGCCGGTACAGGTGGTAGTCGAGGTAGAAATCGTGGGGGAACCCGGTCCCGGTGAACCAGGGGTCCTCCCAGCTGCCCTCGGCGGTCTGGGTCGAGGCCAGCCAGGCGGCACCCCGGTCGACGGCTCCGGACCACTCGCCGGCGGCCAGCAGGCCGATCATCGCCCAGGCGGTCTGGGCGGCGGTCGACGCCCCCTCGCCAGCGAGCGAGGCGTCGTCGTAGGAGCGGAGGTCCTCGCCCCAGCCGCCGTCGGCGTTCTGCACCAATTCCAGCCAGGCGACTGCCCGCCGGATCGCCGGGTCCTCCGCCGGGATGCCGGCCTTGATCAGGGCTGGGACGACCGCCCCGGTGCCGTAGAGGTAGTTGGCGCCCCACCGCCCGAACCACGAGCCGTCCGGCTCCTGGTGCTCCAGCAGCCAGCGGACCGCCCGCACCGCGGCGGGGTGCTTCGCCCGGCCGGTCTCGGCCAGCATCTCGACGGCGTGGGCGGTGACGTCGGCACTCGGCGGGTCGATGACCGCCCCGAAATCGCAGAACGGCAGCTCGGTGCACAGGTACCGGGTGTTGTCGGCGTCGAAGGCACCCCAGGCCCCCTCACTGCTCTGCATGCCGACCAGCCAGTTGATGCCCCGGGCGATCGCCGCCTCGACCTGGCCGCCGCGGGGCTCGGCCTGGCGCCACAGCGCCATCAGGACCTCGGCCGTGTCATCAATGTCCGGGTAGTTGTCGTTCTCGAACTCGAACGCCCAGCCGCCCGGCTCCAGGTTGGGCCGCTTCACCGCCCAGTCACCGGTAACCCGTACCTCCTGGCCGACCAGCCATTCGGCGGCCCGGGCCAACGAGGGATGGTCCATCGGCACGCCGGCGTCATTGAGCGCCATCATCGCCAGGCCGGTGTCCCAGACCGGCGACTGGCAGGCCTCCATCCGGCGGGTGCCGTCCTCGACAATCAAGAAGCCGTCCAGCCCGGTGAGGCCCTGGCGCACCACCGGATGGTCCATCGGGTAGCCGAGCAGGTGCAACGCCATCAGCGAGAACACCCATGGCGGCTGGATGCCTCCCCAGCCCCCATCGGCCTCCTGGCGCCGGATGATCCAGCGTTCGGCCAGCGCAAGCGCCTGCCGGCGCACGGGGCCCGGTGCCCACTTGTCGTAGCCGTGCAGTGCTACATCGAGGCAGTTGAACCGGCCCTTCCAGGTCTTGAGCGACCAGTCCCGCTGCGGGCGGGCGCCGGAGCGCAGCTCGTCGATGCCGAAGGGTAGCGGGCGGACCGGGCGGAACGAGCCGACCACCGTCAGCGGCACGATGGTCTGGCGCGCCCAGCAGCCCCAGTCGTAGATGTTGAGCGGCACCCAGGCGGGCAGCAGGATGATCTCCGGCGGCATCGCCGGCAGGTCGTCCCAGGACCACAGCCCGAACAGGGCGCACCAGAACTTGGTGAAGTTCCGGGTGGCCTCGAGGCCCCCGTTCGACCGGATGAAGCTCAGCGCCCGGCGGAGATGGTCGGCCTCGGGCCGGTCGCCGGCGAGCCGGAGGGCGATGTAGGCCTCGACCGTCGTCGACAGCTGGCCCGGGCCGCCGTAGAAGTTGGCCCAGGTCCCGTCCTCCCGCTGCTGGGAGCGGATCCAGTTGGCACTGAGCCTGGTCTCCTCGTCGCTGCGGATGCCCAGGAACTCCCGGCAGAGCAGGTCTTCGGCGTCCATGGTCACGTTGGTGTCCATGGCGCCCTTCCACCAGCCCTCGGGGTTCTGCAGCGAGAGCAGGTGGGCGACCGCCCGCTCCAGCGCGGCGCTGGCGTCCACCGGGCCGGCAGCGAGCGCGGAGGTCGTCGCCACGGTCGGGCCTGCGGAGCTGCGTGGCGGCGTCATGGCGGTGTTAGAAGTCCCGGATGGTGACGAAGTCGGCGATGTCGATGAACTGGGTGCGTACCTCCTCCGGGATGGCGGCCCGGTCGAGGTCGGCGATGGCGGCCCGCCGCTCCCGCTCCACCAGCTCCTCCACCCAGGTCCGGGTGCCTGCCTTCTCCAGCAGCTCGGTTCCCCGGGCAACCTCGGCGTCGCTGAGGGTCGCCAGCGACAGCAACACGCACAGGTCGTCGACGATGCCGTTGCCTGCGGCCAGGGCGGCGACGACTGGGAGGCTCTTCTTCCGCTGGCGCAGGTCGTTCCCGACCGGCTTGCCGGTGACCTGCGGGCTGCCCCAGATGCCCAGCAGGTCGTCCACTCCCTGGAACGCCAGGCCCAGGTGCAGGCCGAAGCCGGCCAGCGCGGCGATCAGCTCCGGGCCGCCGCCGGCGAGCTCGGCCCCGATCGCCGAGGCGGCCGACAGCAGCGCCGCGGTCTTCTGCGCCGACATCGTCAGGCACTCGCCGACCGAGACGTCGAGGCGAGATTCGAAGGTGAGGTCGGCACCTTGGCCCCGGATCAGCTCGCTGGCGGCGGTGGTCACCCGCCGCACCGCCTCGACCCGGTGCGGCGATCCGGAATCGAGCAGCACCTCGTAGGCCAGTACCATCAGCGCGTCGCCAGCCAGGACGGCGTGGGGGACGCCGAAGGCCATCCAGGCCGACGTCCGGTGGCGCCGCTCGGCGTCGCTGTCCATGACGTCGTCGTGGAGCAGCGAGAAGTTGTGGACCAGTTCGACCGCCACCGCGCCGGGGATCCCGGACTCCGGACCCGCTCCCGCCGCCGCTGCCGACAGCAGGGCCAGCGCCGGCCGGAGCGCCTTGCCGCCGCCGCCCAGGGTCCGGCGCCCCTCCTCGTCATTCCAGCCCAGGTGGTAACCGCTGACCAGCCGGGAAGCGTCGTGGAGCCGCCCGACGGCTGCCATCAGCGCCGGCTCGACCGCCTCACGGGCGGTGGCCAGGCATTCGGGTGCGGTGCCGATCATGCGCTCATCTCCGCCCGGTTCCCGAGCCGCTCCGACGCCCGCAGGTGGCCGAGGTAGGCGAGGGTCTGGCGGGCGGCGCTGACCCCGCTCCGGACGGCACCTTCCATGGTCGCCGGCCACCCGGTGTCGGTCCATGCGCCGGCCAGGAACAGGCCGGCGACGGCGGTGGCGGTCTTGGCGCGCAGCGCCCGGGTCGTCGGGGCCTGGCGGAAGGTCGCCTTGCGC
>DAIQBQ010000174.1:0-6585 GCA_036781065.1 Actinomycetota bacterium | reverse complement strand
CATCGGCAACGGCGCCGGCCTGGTGATGTCCACCCTCGACGTCGTCTCCCAGGCGGGTGGGGCGCCGGCCAACTTCCTGGATGTCGGGGGCGGCGCCGGGGCCGACGTGCTGTCGAGCGCCCTCGAGGTCGTCCTGGCCGGGCAGGTGCGTTCGGTGCTGGTCAACATCTTCGGCGGGATCACGCGCGGAGACGCGGTCGCAGGTGGCATTCTTGAGGCCCTGGGACGGACCCGGGTCGAGGTGCCGATTGTCGTCCGGCTGGAGGGCACGAATGCCACCGAGGGCCGAGCGATGCTGGCCGCGGCGCACCATCCCAACGTCCGGACCGCCGGCGGGATGATGGAGGCGGCACGAATGGCGGTGGAGGCGCGATGAGGCTGTTTCTGGGAACCTGCGACGGGCTGGCGCTGTTCGAGGACGGCGAGGTGACCCCGCTGGCCGCCACCGGCGTGCTCTGCGTGGTCCGGCTGGCTGACGGCACCGCGCTGGCCGGGACCGCCGCCGGCTCGATCCTGGCCTGGGCGGGAGCCGGCGAGACCCGGGTGCTGGCCAAGGACCTGGGCGACGCGGTGACCTCGCTGGCGCTGGCCAAGAACGGCCGGCTGGTCGCCGGCTGCCGGCCGGCGGGGATCTGGCGGAGCAAGGACCTGGGCGAGTCGTGGTCGGTGGTCGCCACACTGGCGGCGTGCCCCGGGGCCGACCAGTGGACCGGCGACGGCGACGGGATCCGGGCCGCCGTCTCGGCGGTCGGCAGCCACCACAAGGACGCCCGGACGATCTACGTCGGCATCGACGCCGGCGGGGTCTACCGCTCCCGGGACAGCGGCAGGAGCTGGTACAACCTCGGCCTTCCCTGCCCCGACGTCCAGTCGATCCAGCTGTCCGCCGCCCGCCCGGAGCGGGTGTTCGTGACGACCGGCGGTGGCCGCACCCAGGCGTGCGGGGCATTCTGCTCCGACGACGAGGGCATCACCTGGCGGGCGATCGGCGAGGCCAACCACCGCCAGTACACGATGGGGCTGGCTGCCCACCCGACCGAGCCGGACCGGGTGATCCTGTCCGCCTCCAGCGCGCGGCCGGCGGTCTGGAAGAGCCACGCCCACTGCGACGTCTACCTGTCCACGGACTCCGGCCGGCGCTTCCGCACCGTTGTCAAAGACCTGAAGGGCGGCATCCGGCGCCGGGCGTTGGTGATCAATCCCCGGGTGCCCTCCGAGGCCGCCTTCGGGACGAGCACCGGCGAGCTGTGGTACTCGAATGACGGCGGCGAATCGTTCGACCGGGTCGGCGATGGCCTGCCCGATCTGCTGGCTGTGGCGTTCGCCTGACCGCCGAGAAGGTTCCGGGCGCCACAGTTGGCCATCTTTCTCGACTCCGGGGCGCGAGTCGTCGTCCAGGGCCTGACCGGCCGGGAGGGGTCGTTCCACGCCCAGCGCAACAAGGCTTACGGGACGATGGTCGTCGCCGGGGTCACCCCGGGCAAGGGCGGGACCGAGGTCAGCGGGATCCCGGTCTTCGACACGGTTGCCCAGGCGGTGGCGGCAACGGACGCCACCGCCTCGGTGATCTTCGTCCCGGCCCCGGCCGCTGCCGACGCCATCCTGGAGGCGGCGGCGGCGGGCATCGGGCTGGTCGTGTGCATCACTGAGGGCATCCCGGTGCAGGACGCCGCCCGGGCGCGGGCGCAACTCCGGCGCCGCCCAGAGGGCACGCGGGGCACCCGGCGCGGCCCAGAGGGCACCCCGGGCGCCCAGGTGCGGCTGATCGGCCCCAACTGCCCGGGCCTGATCACTCCGGGGCAGGCCAACATCGGCATCATCCCCGGCGAGATCTGCCTCCCCGGCCCGGTCGGGCTGGTCTCCCGCTCGGGCACCCTCACCTACGAGATCGTCCACCAGCTGACCCAGGCCGGGCTGGGGCAGTCGACCTGCGTCGGCATCGGGGGCGACCCGGTCGCCGGCACCGGGTTCGTCGACTGCCTGGCCGCCTTCGAAGCCGACCCGGCCACCCGTGCCGTCGTTCTGATCGGAGAGATCGGCGGCGACGAGGAGGAACGAGCCGCCGCCTTCATCCAGGACCAGATGCGCACCCCGGTCGTCGCCTACATTGCCGGCTTCACCGCACCGCCCGGGCGGCGGATGGGTCACGCCGGTGCGCTCATCTCCGGGTCGGCCGGGACGGCGGCGGCCAAGGCGGAGGCCTTCCGGGCCGCCGGGGTGCCGGTGGCCTCCAATCCGGGCGAGGTGGCCGGCCTGGTGGCGGAGGCGCTGGCCTGACACCCGTCCCGATCGGCCCAAGGTGGGGCGGCTGGAAGGAAAAGAGCCACCAAGCGAACCCCGGACGATATCGTTAGCTCATGGTCTATCCACCCACCCTATCCACCCACCCCAATGCATCAGTGACCACCCGCATCGCTGTCCTAGCCTCCGGAGCCGGTACCAACGCTGAGGCCCTGCTCGGCGCGGCCAGCCGGGGCGAGTTGGGTGACGCCGAGGTCGTCGTGCTGGCCTCCGACCGGGACGGGTGTGGGGCACTCGCCGCGGCCCGCCGGGCCGGCATCGAAGCACTCTTCCTCGACCCGGCCGGCCCCGGGGCCGGTGGCGACCGCGACGCCTACGGCCGGGTGCTGGTCGCCGCCCTCCGGGAACGCCAGGTCGATCTGGTCTGCCTGGCCGGGTTCATGCGCATCCTCTCGGCAGGTTTCATCGCCGCCTACGAGGCCCGGGTCCTCAATATCCACCCGGCGCTGCTTCCGGCCTTCCCGGGCGCCCACGCCGTCGCTGACGCCCTCGCCTGGGGAGTCAAGGTCACCGGGACGACGGTCCACTTCGCCGACGAGGCGGTCGACCACGGCCCGATCGTTGCCCAGGCCTGCGTCCCAGTCCTCGAGGGCGACGACGAGGCGAGCCTGCACGAGCGGATCAAGGCGGTGGAGCACCGGCTGTACCCGGAGGCGATCCGCCTGGTCGTCGAAGGCCGGACGGCGACTGCCGGCCGTCGGGTGCTGATCACCGCTGCCCCCGTGGCTCGCCGGTGACCACCCGACCGGCGGGGGGCCGGCGGTGAGGATCCGGCGGGCGCTCATCTCGGTCAGCGACAAGACCGGCCTGGCCGAGCTCGGCGCCGGGTTGGCGGCAATGGGGGTCACGATCGTGTCGACCGGCCGCACCGCCCACACGCTGACCCGGGCCGGGGTGCCGGTGACGCCGGTGATCGAGCTGACCGGGGTCCCGGAGATGCTGGAGGGCCGGGTCAAAACCCTGCATCCGGTTATCCACGCCGGGATCCTGGCCGACCGGCGCAAACCCCAGCACCTCGCCCAGCTCAAGTCCCAGAACATCCCGCTGATCGACCTGGTGGTGTGCAACCTGTCGCCGTTCCGGGAGGCGGTCGCCAACGGCGTCTCGGAGGACTCGGCGCTGGAGCAGATCGACATCGGCGGGCTGGCGATGGTCCGGGCGGCGGCGAAGAACTTCCACGGGGTGGCCGTGGTCGTGAACCCGGGGCGCTACCCGGCGATCCTGGCCGAGATGCAGTCCCTGCGCGGGGCGCTCACCGACGAGACGCTGGCGAAGCTGGCCGCTGAGGCGTTCTCCTACACCGCCCAGTACGACTTCGGCGTGGCGGCCTGGCTCTCCGGCGCTTCCCCGCTGCCGGACATGCTCCACCTGGGGCTGAAGAAGCAGTTCGGGTTGCGCTACGGCGAGAACCCGCACCAGGCCGGGGCGCTGTACGCCGCCGGCGACGTCGGCTGGACCCAGCTCCTGGGTAAGGAGCTCTCCTACAGCAACCTGCTCGATCTCGACACCGGCGCCCGGTTGGTCGCCGAGTTCGATCGCCCGGCGGTGGCCATCGTCAAGCACACCAACGCCTGTGGCTCAGCGCTGGGGGACACCATCGAGGAGGCCTACCGGCGGGCACTGGACTCCGACCCCCGCTCGGCGTTCGGTGGGGTTGTCGCCGCCAACCGGGAGGTCGACGGCCCGACGGCCGCCCGGGTCATCGAAATCATGACCGAACTGATCGTCGCCCCGTCGTTCACCGCCGAGGCGCTCGCCGAGCTCGCCGTGCGGCGCAACCTACGGGTCGTCAAGCTGAGCAGGCTGGGGCGTGGCACCGAGCTGCGCACCGCCGCCGGGGGCGTGCTGGTGGAAGAGGTCGACGCGGCGATCGAGACCAGGGCGCAGATGAAGGTGGCGGGCATCTGCGAGCCGTCGGAGGAGGTTTGGGACGACCTCGTCTTCGCCTGGACCGTCGCCAAGCACCTCAGGTCCAACGCGGTGGTGATCGCCCGCAGCCACCAGATGGTCGGTATGGGGGCCGGGCAGACCAGCCGGGTCGACGCGGTCGAACTGGCGGTCCGCCGGGCCGGCGACCGGGCGGTCGGGGCAGTGTGCGCCTCGGACGGGTTCTTCCCGTTCCGGGACGGGCTCGATGTCGCCGCCGCGGCCGGGGTCCGGGCGGTGGTCCAGCCGGGCGGGTCGGTCCGTGACGCCGAGGTCATCGCCGCCGCCGACGCCCACGGCATCCCGATGGTGCTGACCGGCATCCGCCACTTCAAGCACTAGGACAGCGGGAGAGACGGAGCCACCGATGAGCGCACGGATCATCGACGGGAAGGCGGTCGCCGCCGGCGTCCTGGCCGACCTCAAAGGCAAGGTGGCCGCCCTGGTTGCCCAGGGGATCACGCCCGGCCTGGCAGCGGTCCTGGTCGGCGACGACCCGGCCTCGGCGGCCTACGTCGCCGGCAAGCAGCGCGACGCGGCCGCGGTCGGCATGGCATCGTTCGTCCACCGGCTCCCGGCCGATACCCCCCAGGCCGCCCTGCTCCAGCTGGTGGCCGGCCTGAACGCCGACCCGGCCATCCACGGGGTGATCGTCCAGATGCCGCTGCCGCCCCAGCTCGACACCGTGGCCGCCCAGGAGGCGCTCGACCCGGCCAAGGACGTCGACGGGCTGCACCCGGAAAACGCCGGGCTGCTGGCGCTCGGCCGGCCCCGGTTTGTCCCGTGCACGCCGCTGGGGGTCCAGCTGCTGCTGGATTCTGCCGGCGTAACGGTGGAAGGGTCCCACGCCGTGGTGATCGGCCGTTCCCAGCTGGTCGGGCGCCCGGTCTCGACGCTGCTGTCAAGCAAATGCGCCGGCATGCTCCGGGCGTGCAACGCCACGGTGACGATCTGCCACACGGGCACCACCGACCTCGCCCAGCACACCCGCCGCGCCGATATCCTCGTCGTCGCCGCCGGCCGCCCGAAGGCGGTCACCGCCGCCATGATCAAAACCGGAGCGACGGTTATCGACGTCGGCATTACCCGGGCGGAAACCGGAAGGTTGGTGGGCGATGTCGACTTCGAAGCGGCGGTCGCCGTCGCCGGAGCGATCACACCGGTCCCCGGCGGCGTCGGGCCGATGACCCGGGCGATGCTGCTGGCCAACACCGTGCAAGCTGCAACTGCGGCCATTTACCGGTAGGGGGTCGTTGCAGTCCGGGCCATTTGCCTCACGTTTGCGAGGCTTGCTTGCGCGCCGCTGTGACAGGTTGACCTTGGTATATCATGGCCGCGAGCGGCGACGAAAGGACTAAGCGACATGGGTGTGATCTTGAAAGAAGAATACGTCTGCGATTACTGCGGCAAGACCATTTCAGGTGGTGACGTTCTGGTAGGCAAGCTTGCAGTCCGCCGGCAGGGGGCCCGCGGGCTGGGGCGGGAATTCGGTCTGGCCTTCCACGGATCCTGCTCGAACAAGCTGACCGCCCACGCCTCCCCCGTGACCCGCACGCGGCGTTCTTCCAAGTCCGCGTCGGCCTAGCCACAACGGGTTTCAGCCGGTAGCCCAGCTGCAACCACAGGGGCCCGACAGGTGCCCCTGTGGTTGTCCGCAGCCTTGTTCCAGTTCATTCCCCGGTGTCACGCATCATTCCGCGCCGGGTCTTCAAGGGCGAAGGTAGGCTCAGCCGATGACCGCAAGGGCGCATCGCGTCACGCTCATCCCCGGCGACGGAACCGGTCCGGAGATCACCGAGGCCACCCGCCGGGTGCTTGAGGCCACGGGCGTCTGCTTCGATTGGGACGTCCAGCAAGCCGGTGAAGGGGTGATCGCCGAACTCGGTACGCCGTTACCGGACCGGGTACTCGATTCGATTCGCGCGAACAAGGTGGCGATCAAAGGACCGATCACCACACCTGTCGGGCACGGATTTCGGAGTGTGAATGTCGCCCTTCGCAAGGAATTGGACCTGTATGCCTGTCTCCGACCGTGCAAGACATACCGGGGTGTTCGGTCCCGATATGAGGGCATCGACCTGGTCATCGTACGGGAGAACCACGAGGATCTCTACGCCGGGATCGAATTCGCTGAGGGCGCCCCCGAGACGCTCCGGCTGATTGCTGTGCTCGACGAGCTGTCCGGGCGAAGGATCCGGGAGGATTCCGGGATTTCGATCAAGCCGATCTCGATCACCGGCAGCCGCCGCATCGTGCGCTTCGCTTTTGAATACGCCCGGCGATGGGGCCGCAGGAAGGTGACCGCGGTGCACAAGTCCAACATCATGAAGTTCTCCGATGGCCTGTTCCTGGCCACCG
>DAIQBQ010000173.1:0-6665 GCA_036781065.1 Actinomycetota bacterium | reverse complement strand
GGTGATCTTCGGGTCGACCCAGACCGGGGTCGGGTTGGCCGAGGACCTGTCCAAGGGCATGATCGACCGGTTCCGCTCGCTACCCATGGCCCGCTCGGCGGTACTCGCCGGGCGCACGCTGTCCGACACGGTGCGCAACGGGTTCGTCGTGGTGCTGATGCTGATCGTTGGCTACATGGTGGGGTTCCGTATCCACACAACGGTCGTGCCGGCCATCGGGGGCCTGGTGCTCACCCTGCTGTTCGGGCTGTGCTTCTCCTGGATCTCGGCGTTCATCGGTCTGGCGGTGCGGGATGTCGAGTCGACCCAGGCGGCCTCCTTCGTCTGGTTGTTCCCGCTGGTGTTTGCCTCGACGGCCTTTGTCCCGGCGGCCGCCCTCCCCGGGTGGTTGCAGGGCTGGGCAAAGGTGAACCCGGTCAGCGTCTCGGTGGACACCCTGCGCGGGCTGCTGGAGGGCTGGCCCTCGCACACCTACCACATGGCCACGACCGTGGCCTGGGCGATCGGCATCCTCGTGGTGTTCGTGCCGCTCTCGGTGAGCCGCTACCGCCGCACGGTCTGAGTGTTCACGGAGCCGGCGAGTTCCGGTGTGCTGCTCAAGGCCGCTGGGCGGCAACCTCGCGGTGGGCTCCTCAAGCGCTCTGTATGGCGTGGTCCTCAAGATCGCGTCCGCAGGAGTTTTGTGGATCGCTACACACAATAATGAGGGCCCATGATCCACAAAACCCGGACAGCTTGCCCCGCCAGGGGGGAAGCGCCTACCGCTGGGCACTAGTCCGGGGAGAGCTCGGAGGGCCACTCCAGGATCACGCTGGCGATCGCCACGCCCCCGTCGTGCGCCAGCGCCACCGAGCATCGGCCCCCGGCGGCCAATTCCAGCGCCCGGCCGGTGAGCACCAGGCCGGGTGCGCCGTCACCCCGCACGACCTCGATCTCCTGCCACGAGACCCGGGGCCACCCGGCCGCCAGCGCCTTCATCGCCGCCTCCTTGGCGGCGAACCGGGCGGCCAGTGATTCGACCGGGCGGGGTCGGGAGGCGGCATACGCGCGCTCGCCGGGGGTGAAGAGTCGCTCGGCCAGCCGTGGCCACCGGGCCAAGGCCGCCTCGAGACGGGCGATGTCGACGACGTCGATCCCGGTGGCGATCACGCCCGGCGCGCTCCGGGCAGCACAACCGCCGGAAGGGCCTCAGGCTCGGCCGAAGAGGACGGCGACGTTATGGCCCCCGAAGCCGAACGAGTTGCACATCGTCACCTCGACGTCGGCGGCACGGGCCTCGTTCGGGATGACGTCGAGGTCGCACTCGGGGTCCGGGGTCTTGTAGTTGATCGTCGGGGGCAGCATCCCCCGGTTCATCGCCAGCACGCAGGCGGCCGCCTCGGTCGCCGCGGCGGCCCCGAGCAGGTGCCCGGTCATCGACTTGGTCGCCGAGGTGGGCGGCGGCGAGCTGCCGAAGACCTTGCGCACCGCCTTCGCCTCGGAGGCGTCGCCGACGTTGGTCGACGTGGCGTGGGCGTTGATGTAACCGACCTCGCCGGGGGCGATCTGGGCGTCGGCCAGGGCGGCGATCATCGCCGAGCTGGCGCCTGCCCCGTCCGGGTGCGAGGCCACCATGTGGTAGGCGTCGGCGGACAGGCCGTACCCGATGGCCTCGGCCAGGATCCGAGCGCCCCGCGCGCGGGCGTGCTCCATCGACTCGAAGATAAGGCAGGTCGCCGCCTCGCCGATCACGAAGCCGTCCCGGGTGGCGTCGAACGGCCGGGAGGCAAGCAGCGGCTCGTCGTTGCGGGTCGACAGCGCCCTCGCCGCGCAGAACGAAGCCACCGACATCGGCGAGATGCACGACTCGGCGCCTCCTACGACGACGACGTCGGCTGCTCCGTTGCGGATGTAGTCCATCGCCCGGGCCATGGCGTGGCCGCTCGAGGCGCAGGCGGTGACCGTGCATTCGTTCGGCCCGGTGAACCCGAACTCGATGGCCAGCGACCCGGCGGCGGCGTTGGGGATCATCATGGCGATCAGCGAGGGGCTGACGAAGCGGGGCCCCCGCTTGAGCATCTGCGTGTGCTCTTCCTCCCACAGCCCGATGCCGCCGATGCCGCTGCCGATCACCATGCCGACCCGGGCCGGATCGGGGTCGGTCGGCTTCATGCCGGCGTCGGCCAGGGCGAGCGTGGCGGCGGCGTAGGCCAGCTGAGCGAAGCGGTCCATCCGCCGCGCCCGGGCAGGAGGTAGGTAGGCACCGACGTCGAAGTCCTTGACCTCGGCGGCGATCTTCGACTTGAAGTCGCTGGCGTCGAAGCGGGTGATCGGCCCGGCGCCGGAGCGGCCGGCGATGAGTGACGACCAGAAGTCCTCGACCCCGGTGCCGATCGGAGTGACGGGCCCGATGCCCGTCACGGCAATCCGGCGCCTACCGGAGGACAGCTCAGGCACCGGCGGAGACCTTCCCTCCCAGCAGGTCGACCGCCTCGCCGACCGTCGTCACGTTCTCCAGTTCGGCGTCGGAGACCTCGATCTCGAACCGCTCTTCGATCGCCATGACGGCGCTCATCAAGTCGATCGAGTCCAGCCCCAGGTCGTCAAACAGGTTGGCCTCCGGCGTCACCGCCTCGGGCTCGACCTTCAGCCGGTCCACCAGTACTTCACGCAGGGCGTCCAGGATCTCTTGATTGTCGGCCATCGCTTTTCTCCTCCAGTGTTCGGATCAATTCGATCGGTGCATACCGTCCGGGCTTAGTTCAGTTGGATGCTGCCTCCGGCGAGGCCAGATGCCGGTTCTTCTACCACATGTATTCCCCAGTTCCTGGAAGGACACGAGGCCAGAACGCTCACGCCAGGCCCCCGTCGATGGCGATCGCCGACCCAGTCAGGTAGGGGTCCCGGGCGCAGAATCGCACCGCCTCGGCGACCTCCTCGGTGGTCCCCGGCCGGCCCAGCGGCACCCGCTCGACCAGCTTCTCCCGTTGCGCCGTGCTGAGCCCGGCCGTCATCGCGGTGTCGACCAGGCCGGGCACCACGACATTGGCGGTCACTCCGTGCTTGGCGACTTCCCGGGCAATCGATTTCGTGAGCCCGACCAGCCCGGCCTTGGCGGCGGCGTAGTTTGCCTGGCCGGCGTTGCCGAGCGTGCCGGCCACCGACCCGATGTTGATCACGCGGCCCCACCGGGCCTTGAGCATGTTCGGCAGCGCCCGCCGGGTGCACAGGAAGGCGCCGGTCAGGTTGGCGGCGATCACGTCGTCCCAGTCGGCGTCCTTCATGCGCATGACCAGCCCGTCCCGGCGCAGGCCGGCGTTGTTGACCAGCACCTCCACCGGCCCCAGCACCTTCTCGATCTCGTCGAAGGCGCCGGCCACGCTCTCGGAACGAGTGATGTCGATGCGGACGGCGATCGAGCCCGGGCACGTGGAGGCGGTCTCGGCGGCGCTGTCCTTGTCCTCGCGGAAGCCGATCGCCAGGCGCATGCCCTCGGCGGCGAGGGCGTGGGCGCTGGCGCGGCCGATACCCCGGCTGGCGCCGGTGACGAAAGCGACGCGGCCAGACAGGCTGGGATCGAGGGTCACTGGGTCACCCCTGCGAGCTCGACGGGGTCCTTCACCGGGCCGGACCCGTTGAGCCCGTTGGGCGAAGCCGCTGGCGGCTCTGCGCTGGCTTCTGCCGGGGTCTCAGCCACGGTCGTGGGCGCCGGAAGGTTCCAGCGGATCATCGCGCCGCCCCAGGTGTAGCCGCCACCGAAGGCCAGCAGCAGCACCCGGTCGCCGGGGGAGAGCAGGCCTTCCTCCCAGGCCTCGCACAGGGCCACCGGGATCGAGGCGCCGGAGGTGTTCCCGTAGCGATCGATGTTCATGTAGACCTTGGCCATGTCGAGGTGCAGGGCCTCGGCGCAGTCGACCAGGATACGCCGGTTCGCCTGATGGGCAATGAGCAGATCGAAGCCGCCCCCGCCCATCTCGGCACCGACCGCGGTCATCGTGCGCACCGCGGAACGGTAGACCTCGCGGCCGTGCATCTTGATGCAGTGGAGATTCTCGGCCAGGGTCTCGTGCGTCGACGGCATGAAGTTGCCCCCGGCGGTGATGAACACCTGCTCGCCGCCCGCTCCGTCGGCGCCGAGCGAGAAGCGCATCGGCTCGGCATCGGGGTCGGCCTCGATCACCGCCGCGCCGGCGCCGTCGCCGAACAGCGGGGACGTCACCGGGTCGTCGAAGTTCAGGCACTTGGAGAGGGCGTCGGCTCCGATCACCAGCACCCGCCGGGCGCCCAGACTGGCGGTCAGCGTCGCTCCGACTGCCAGCGAGTACACGAAGCCCGAGCAGGCAGCCGACAGGTCGAAGGCGGGGGCGTGGGTCATGCCGAGCTGGTGTGCGATCACGCAGGCGGTCGACGGGAACTGGTGCTCCGGGGTGCAGGTCCCGACGACGACCGCGTCGATGTCCGCCGGGGTGAGCTTGGCACGCTCCAGCGCCTGGCGGGCGGCGGCGAGCCCCAGGGTTGCGGTCGACTCACCGGGCCCGACGTACCGGCGCTCCTTGATGCCGGTGCGCGATTCGATCCAGTCCGCGTCGTGACCGAGCCGCTCAGCGATCTCGGCGTTGGTGACGACGCGTTCGGGGACGGCCTTCCCGAGGCTCCGGACGGCGACCCGGACGCCGGCTACAGGCTCCGCAGCCATAGCACCGGTTCACGCTTGCGGACGGGGGAGCCGTGGGGCAGCAGGAAGCCCATCACCCAGCCGGCGAAGGGGGAGTGGACCGCCACCAGCTGGCCGTCGACGCCGGCCACCTTGGCCACCACATCGCCTGCGCACACGTACTCGCCCACCCGGGCGCCCCGGTCGCGGATCGACCCCTCGCACGGGGAAAGCACCAGCCGCTCGTCGACGGTGAGCCCTTCCCCGACCACCTCGAAGGTGTGGTCCCATCCGGTGTCCGACCAGACCGGGTCTGCTGCAGTCTTCTTCTTGTTCTTCTCGGCGACCCGCACCTTCTCGGCAGCCCGAACCTTCTCGGCAGCCCGAACCTTCTCGGCGACCGGCAGGTCGATGTCCTCAGCCATGGTTCACCCCTCTCCTCGCCCGTTGCCGGGGCTGAGAGCAGGAGCAGCAGCCGGCCCGGTTTCGTTCAGCGACAGTTCGTAAGCGTCCGCCTCCTCGTCACTACCGACCGAGGCTGTGGCCAGGTCCGGCACCGAGTGCCGGGCCAGACCGCACAGCACGCGGGCCGGCCCGACCTCGACCAGCGAGGTCACCCCGTCGGACTTCATCGCCTCGAGGGTCTCGAAGAACCTGACAGGCGAGGTCATCACGGTGACCAGCAACTGGCGGATCTCGTCCGGGTCGCTGTGCGGTGCACAGTCAACGGTCGAGTAGAAGGGGCAGATCGGTTCCTTGATCTCGATGCCGGCCAGGAGCGCCTCCAGCTCCTCCGCGGCGAGGCCCATCAGGGGGCAGTGCCCGGGGATCGGCACCTCGAGGCGCACCACCCGCCTGGCCCCGGCCTGCCGGCAGGCCTCGGCGGCCTTGGTCAGCGGCTCGTCGCGGCCGGACACCACGGTTTGGCTCGGGCTGTTCAAATTCGCCACCCAGACGTCGTCGATCCCGGCGCAGATTGAGGCGATCGTATCCCCGTCGAGTCCGATCACCGCGGCCATCCCGCCCGGATTCCGCCGCGCCGCTTCCAGCATGGACTTGCCGCGGAGCGACACCAGCCGCAGGGCATCGGGGAAAACGAGTGCCCCGGCCGCGGTCAGCGCGGCGTAGTCGCCCAGGCTGTGGCCGACGACGGCGTCCGGGAACAGGCCCCGGTTGGACAGCGCCCGGCTGGCGCCGACGGCGGTCGCATAGAGCGCCGGCTGGAGCAGGTCGCCCGGCCAGCCCGGGTTCGGGACCGCGATGCACAAGCGGGCGAGGTCGATGTCGAGGGTCTCCCGAGCGATGTCGAACAGCTCCTTGCACGCCTCGAGCCCGGCGGCCATGCCCGGGCGCTGTGACCCCTGGCCTGGGAACATCCACCCGATCAACGCGTGAGGAGCCGGGTCCCCGCCCTGCGCTACCACTAGGAGACTTCCTTGCGCAGCGAGGCGAGGGTCCGGTGCAGGAGCACCCGGGCGGAGGTTTCGGTGCGGCCGAGCAGCTCGGCGATCTCGGCGTGGGGAAGCTGCTCGACGAAGCGCAGGATCAGGGCCTTGCGCCGCTCCTCGGGTAGCTTGGCGATGGCGTCGAGCACCTGTTCAAGCATCTCCTCGTCCAGCACGACCTGGCTCGGGTCCTCGGAGTCGCTGGCCTCTTCCGGCAGCTCCTCGACTGACACCACATAGCGTCGGCGCCTGCTGTGATTGGCTGTAGCGTTGCGGGCGGAGGTGAACAGCCAGGAAGCGACCTCGGAGTCGGTGCCCGCCTTGGAGGGGTCCAGATGGTTCAGGGCCTGTACGAACACCTGCGCGGTCAGATCCTCGGCATCGTGATGATTGCGAACGCGGCGGAGAATGTAGGCGTTCACAGGGCGGATGTACCGGGAGTACACTTCCCGAAACGCCGTCTCGCTCCATTCGGCGGCGCGCTGTACCTTCGCCGGGACGCGCTGTACCTTCGCCGGAAGTATGTCCATCACTAGCTATGACACTTCAGAAGGCGAAGTGTTACGGGTTACCTGAGGTAACTTTTA
>DAIQBQ010000172.1:0-6694 GCA_036781065.1 Actinomycetota bacterium | reverse complement strand
ACCCCGAGCGCCCTCCCGCCGGCGAGCCCCAGCCCCACGCCCACGATGGCCGCATCACCGTCGCCCGGCCCCACGGTTGCTTCCAGCCCGGTCCGGAGCCCGAGCCCCGTGCCGAGCGCAACGTCCGCGCTGTCCTCGGCAGGCCCCTACACGACGGTGCAGGCGGCGGAGACCTACGCCAACGGCCAGACCGGGGCGCCGTTCACCTTCTCGACTGTCTCCTGGCAGGCCGGCGCCACACTCAAGGTGCTGCACGGGACGCCATCGGAATCGGCTGGCTACGGCGGTGACTTCTACTTCTTCTTCGTCAACGGCCGCAGCGTCGGCACCCACAGCTTCGCCCAGGCGACGGCCTCGTCGCTGGTCGGCGGGACTGGCTTCCAGGTAACCTTCGAGGTGTACAAGCCGGGCGACCCGATGTGCTGCCCGTCCGGGGGCCAGTCGACGGTGATGTTCAGCTGGAACGGGACCTCGCTCAGCACGAGTGGCTCGCTGGCGGGGGCAAACCTGAGCTGACCGCCAGTGCGATGGCGAGCTGGTAGCCCCGCCGCACACTGGCCAGCACCGTGTCGGGGCGGTCTCTCACATCCGCCCAGGTGAAGTCGAGGATGGTCCAGCAGAGCAGAGTGAGGTCGTTGCCCTGGGTCTGATCCTTCTGCCACTGCTCCGGCACCAGGTGAGTGCCCTTCCCGTTCAGCCGGACGCCGAACCGGACCGGGGGGTCGGCGAAGTCGAGCCGAATGATGAACCGCTCCCCGTCCCGCACTACGTACTGGCGAACCAGCGGCGGTAGCCCGGCTGACCGGGTGAGCCGCACGAATCTGGTCTCGAGGATGCTTTCGGTGGGGCCGGCACCGGGGTCGCGATTCGCCAGGAACTGGCGCACCACGCCGGCCCCGTTACGCCCGCGAGCCCCCAGCTCGTTCAGCCGTCCCGTCAGCTGGCCGTAGAAGTCACGGCTCCGGCGGAACGCCGACTCGGCTGCCGCCTCAAAGGTCTCCGGGTCCAGCACGGCGGCCAGATCGAATACCGTCCGCGCCAGCCCGGTGACCCTGAACCCTCGGTATTCGGCCCAATCACGACGGGCGAGCATCTTGGTCTGATGGACGATCACCCCGTCGGGCGGCGAGAGCCGGGTCGAGGTCGTGAGCAACTCCACGGATCCCGGCTCGACGCCGTCCAGCTTCCACACCGCCCCTGCCGCCCGGTGGGAAAGGACCCCCCGCCCGTCGGCCCAGAGCTCTGCTCCCTTGAGCCGCTGTTCCCAACTGGGAGCCGCCACCCCGATCACGAACACCCCCGGCATCAGGCGCTGCCACTGGCTGGTGCGGGCGCGGTAGCGCAGGGCCGCGTCGGTCATCCCTGCCGCACGGGCTTGGGCGGCGCTGATCACGCCAAACTGCCCAGCGGCCAGCTTCGCCAGACCTTTTGTGAGTAAAAAATGATCATTATTGCTTGATTTCACGCACAAAAGCGTAGCGAGGGGGTACGACAGAAACCGGCCTGTTTCTAGTCCCCCACGAGAATGCCCGGGGCTGGGAAGGCCTGGCAGAACTCCCTGATCTCGGCGGCGATGCGCGCCTGGCGGCCCTCGTCGTCCGGGGCCGAGACCACCTCGTCGATCCAGGCGGCGATGCGCTCCATCTCGCCCGGCCCCATGCCCCGGGACGTGACCGCCGGGGTCCCGATCCGGATGCCGGACGGGTCGAACGGCCGGCGCGGGTCGAATGGCACGGTGTTGTAGTTGAGTTCGATCCCTGCCCGGTCCAGCGCTTTGGCGGCCGGCTTGCCCCCGACCAGCTTGTTCGTGAGGTCGACCAGGATCAGGTGGTTGTCGGTGCCGCCGGATACCAGGTCGAAGCCCCGGGCCAGCAGGGCATCGGCCAGGGCGGCGGCATTGGCGACGATCGCCTGCGCATAGGCCGCAAACTCCGGCTGGGCCGCCTCGTGCAGCGCCACGGCGATCCCGGCGGTCGTGTGGTTGTGCGGCCCCCCCTGCAGCCCCGGGAACACCGCCCGGTCCAGCTCCTTGGCGTGGGCGGCCTTCGCCACGAACATCGCCCCCCGGGGGCCGCGCAGCGTCTTGTGCGTCGTGGTGGTGCAGACGTCGGCATAGGGCACCGGGGAGGGGTGCGCCCCACCGGCGACCAGGCCGGCCAGGTGCGCCATGTCGGCGGCGAAGATCGCTCCGACCTCGTCGGCGATCGTCTTGAACGCCGTCCAGTCGATCCGGCGGGGGATCGCCGTCCCGCCGGCCCAGATCAGCTTCGGGCGCTCGGCCAGGGCGACATCGCGGACCTGGTCGTAGTCGATGCGGCCGGTCTCCTTGCGCACCCCGTAGCTGACCGGCCGGAACCAGCGCCCGGACACCGACACTGGCGAGCCGTGGGTCAGGTGCCCGCCGTGGGGGAGCGACATGCCCATGAACGTGTCGCCGGGGGAGAGGAACGCCAGGTAGACCGCCAGGTTGGCGGGCGACCCGGAGTAGGGCTGCACGTTGGCGTGCTCGGCGGCGAATAACGTCCTGGCCCGGTCGACGGCCAGGGTCTCGAGCGGGTCGATGACCTGCTGGCCCTCGTAGTAGCGCCGCCCGGCGTAGCCCTCCGAGTACTTGTTGGTCAGCACCGATCCGGTGGCGGCCAGCACCGCCGAGGACACGTAGTTCTCGGACGGGATCAGCCGGATCGCGTCGCGCTGGCGCCGTTCCTCGGCCAGGATCAGCCGGGCGACGTCCGGGTCCTCGGTCTCGAGCGCCTGCCAGCGGGGATCGGTTGGTGCAGTCATCGCAGGCGCACGGTACGGGCTGTGGCCGGCTCGGTCAAGCACCATTCCTGCCACCCGGCGCGAGAGAATGGCCTCGATGATCGCCTACCTGGCCGTTGTGCTGTGCAGCGCCATCCCCGCCTATCTCATCACCCCCGGCGCGTTGCGGCTGTCGGTGCGGCTCGGGGCGGTCGACATCCCCGACGACCGCAAGGTGCACGCCGTGCCCACCCCCCGCCTTGGCGGGATCGCCATCTTCGCCGGCGTCGTGATCGGGCTGGGGGTGGCCTCCGGGCTGGCGCCGTTCCGGGCATCGATCCGGCCGCTGCTCGCCTGGCCGCCATCCGAGCCGGTGGCGATCGCCATTGGCGCGGCGATCGTCTTCCTGATCGGCCTGATCGACGACATGAAGGGGCTCTCCCCCAGCACCAAGTTCGCCGGGCAGATCCTGGCGGCCGGGTTCGTGTTCCTCGGCGGGGTCCGGCTGGAGTGGTTCCGGCTGCCGCCGTTCGGGACGCTGTCGCTCGGGTCCAGCGACTCGGCGATCGCCACCATCGTGTGGATCGTCGTCATCGTCAACGCCCTCAACCTGATCGACGGGCTCGATGGGCTGGCGGCCGGGATCACCGTGATCGCCGCCCTCACCTTCTTCATCTACTCGTTCCAGCTGAGCCGCCAGCTGGCGACCCCGGAGCAGCTGGAGCAGAGCGCCCCGCTGATCTCGGCGGTGATCCTCGGGTCGGCCGGCGGGTTCCTGCCGCACAACTTCTACCCGGCCAAGATCTTCATGGGCGACTCGGGGAGCATGACCCTTGGCTTCCTGCTGGCTACCGCAACCCTCGTGGGCGTCGGCCGCTCCGCCCCGGCGAACTTCAAGGCCGAGTCGGTCATCTTCTACCTGCCGGTGGTCATCCCCCTGGTGATCCTGGCGATCCCGATCCTGGACACCGCGCTGGCGGTGCTGCGCCGGGCCCGCCGGGGGGTCGACGTGTTCCATGCCGATAAGCGCCATCTCCACCATCAACTGCTCGAGATCGGCCACGGCCATCGCCAGGCGGTGCTGATCATGTACGCCTGGACCGCGGTGATTGCCGGGGCTGGGCTGGCGCTGTCGATCGCCCCCGACCCGCTGTTCACCATCCCGTTCATCGCCGCGGCGATCGCCATCCTCCTCTACACGGTGCTGCCCCGGCTGGCCCGCCGCGGGGTGGATGTTTAGCCGGGACATATCACGGCAAGATATAAGCTGGAGGTTCAGGTCGATGGGGATAGTCAGTCGCATCGTGGTTGGTATCGACGGCTCGGATGGGTCCCGGGCTGCGGCACGCTGGGCCGCCAGCCTGGCCGCGACGACCGGCGCCCAGGTGACCGCCGTACACGGCGTCGGCAAGCTCCCCGACGTCTTCGTGGGCGCCCCGGAGGCGGTTGCCGCCGGGCTCGACGTCACGAACACCCGCCACCTGCCCTGGCGCAAGCATGCCGAGGTCACCCTCGAGCGCTGGTGCGAGCCGCTCCGCGAGGGCGGGGCCGCCTACCGGAGCGAGATTGTCGACGACTTCGCAGCCCATGCCCTGCTGAGCGTCGCCGAGAAGGAGCAGGCCGACCTGATCGTCGTGGGTGCCCGGAGCCACGGGGTGGTCAACCGGATGCTCGGCGGCGTGCCGTACAAGCTGGCCCACCACGCCCACGTCCCGGTGGTGATCGTCCCAATCCCCGCGACGCGGCCTGACGATGGGCCGCCGACCGGGGGGAGCGCCTAGATCGGCTATAGTACCGCCGATCAATTCAGGGGCAGGTGGGCTGGTGTTGTCGCGGCCCCAGGCGGCCGCTGGGCTTGTGCCGCGGGCAGAGGTCGGAGAAGACAAATCATGGGTGTGGCTATTCAAGGATGCGCCGGATGCCTTCGACACGGCTGAGCCCTGCCGTGCCCTGGGCCGGCCTTCCTCCCCGCCCCGAAAGGAATGTTGTGTCTTCTCCCGGAAATGACCGGGGCCGCATTGAGCGCAGCTACCTCCGCTATGCCGGTGCCGGCTTCGAGTTGGCGGCGGCGATTTTTGTCCCGACCTTGTTCGGTCTATGGCTGGACCACAAGATCCACACAACCCCGCTGTTCACCGTCGTTCTCTGCCTGCTCGGCTTCGCTGGCGGGGCGATCAACCTGATCCGCACCGTGACGGCCGACCAGTCGCGCCAGGGAGCCAGCAAACCCAAGAAGCCGGGGCAGCAGCCATGAGCCGGGTTGCGGTGCAGGGCCTGGTGATGGTCGGAGGCTTCATTGTCCTGCTCCTCGCCGCCTCCCTCGTCTTCGTCAAGCTCGACGGCGACGCCGCCCGCGGGGCGGCGATTGGCGCCGGGCTCGGGCTGGCAAACCTCGCGCTGGGGCTGGTGATGGCGCGCCGGGCGATGCGCAGCGGCGCGACCTCCACGATGGCGGCCCTGATGGGCGGTTTCTTCGCCCGGCTCGTGGTGCTGGTCGTGCTGATTGAGGTCTTCCTTCGGACAACCACCATCAGCGCAGCCGCCTTCGGGCTCACCTTCCTGGTGTTCTTCTTCGTCTACCTCGGCTTCGAGCTGGTGATGGTGGAGAAGGCCCGCAGCGCCGGCCGGGTCAATCAGGGGGCCGCATGAACCAGCTAGCCATGGGTGCCGACGTCACCAACGACCTGCTCGATTACAAGCTCGCCGGGCCGTTGACCGACCACCAGATCCTGCTGATCTTCGCCGGGCTGTTCATGATCGTGCTGTTCACCATCGCCGCCCGGCGGGTGACCCCGGGGGCGCCCAGGAAGGGCGGGCCGCTGGCGTTGCTCGAGTACGGGCTGATCTGGGTGCGCGACGAGGTTGTCTACCCCTGGCTCGGCCCGGACCGGGGCCGGCGCTGGCTGCCGTTCCTGTGGACAACGTTTTTCTTCATCCTTTTCTCGAACATCTTCGGGCTCGTCCCCTCCCCGCTGTACCCGGGGAACCACTCCGACGCGCTGACCGTCGCCACCGCCGACCTGGCGGTGACCGGCGGTCTGGCGGTCCTGGTGTTCATCCTGGTGCAAACGGCAGGTATGCGCGAGCACGGGTTCTTCAGATACTGGAAAACGTTGGTGCCCAGCGGCGTGCCGGTCATCCTGATCCCCATCGTGTTCCTCATCGAGTTCATCGGGCTGTTCACCAAGCCCTTCGCGCTGACCGTCCGTCTCTTCGCCAACATGCTCGCCGGGCACGCCCTGCTGGCGATCCTGTTCGGCTTCGAGATCGGCATCGAGCACTACGCCCAGCCGATTGCCGGAATACCGGAGGTGATCTCGGCGACCGGGTTCCTGCTGTTCATCATGCTGTTCGAGACCCTTATCGCGCTCGTGCAGGCCTACATCTTCACGGTCCTTTCCGCTATCTATATAAGTCTGGCAGTGGCGCACGAACACTGATCAAAAAACGGTCAAAAGAGAGTCCCTACGAGTCAAGGAGGAGACATGCTGCACCCGCTGATCATCCTCGCCCAGGCGACGACTGCCGCCCAGGGCCAGAACTTGGGCTTCGGCCTCGGGGGCGCAGGAGCCGGCGCAGGCCTGGCGGCCATCGGCGCCGGTATCGGCATCGGGCGCATCGGTGGTGGGGCGGCCGAGGCCATCGCCCGCCAGCCGGAGGCGGTCGGCGATATCCGGGGCATCACCATCATCACCGCCGCCTTCATCGAAGGCGTCGCGCTGTTCGCCATCGTCGTCTGCCTGCTGGTCCAGGGCACGGCGGGCAAGTTCTAATCATCTAGCGCAAGGAGTCCATGACCGTGCCTCTCGCCTCGGGCAGCGTCACCGCCCTCCACCCGGCTACCTTCTTCTGGACGCTGGGGGTGTTCCTCGCCACCCTCGTCCTGCTGAGCAAGATCGCCTGGCCGATGCTCATGAGGAAGATGGAGGAGCGCGAGGTCCGCATCGCAGAC
>DAIQBQ010000171.1:0-6710 GCA_036781065.1 Actinomycetota bacterium | reverse complement strand
GGCGAACCCGATCGTCGCCGAGAACGCCAAGCCGGGCACGACCGCCTGGCAGATTGCCAACGTCGCCGGCTCGGCGGGCATCGAGGGGTACGCCGACCACACCAGCGCCACCCAGGGGGAAACCGTCACACTGTTCGTCTCGACCAGGGCTGCCCACTTCACCGTCCAGGCCTACCGCATGGGCTACTACGGCGGGCTCGGGGGCCGGCTGGTGTGGACGTCGCCGGACGAGCCCGGTGTCCAGCAGGCCCCGGCGGCCGTCCAGGCCGGCACCAACATGGCGACCGCCAACTGGAAGGCCTCGTTGTCCGTGCACATCGACGCCTCCTGGACGCCTGGCGACTACCTGCTGAAGCTGGTCGGCGACGGCGGCCAGCAGCGCTACATCCCGCTGACCGTCATCGATCCGTCCAGCACCGCTCCCCTGGTCGTCGTCAACGCGGTCACCACCTGGGAGGCGTTCAACGACTGGGGCGGCTACAACCTGTACTTCGGGCCGAACCAGGCGGCCCAGAACCGGTCGACGGTGGTGTCCTTCGACCGCCCCTACGCCAGCGCCGGGGGCGGGAACGAGTCGGGCGACGGCTCCGGCGATTTCCTCGGCGACGAGTTCCCGCTCGTCTACTTCGCCGAGTCCTACGGCCTCGACGTGACCTACGTCACCGACGTCGACCTCGACGAGGACGGCGCCCAGCTCCTCGCTGGCCGTAGCGGGGTGATCACCCTCGGCCACGACGAGTACTGGTCGGCGGCGATGCGCACCGCGGTGACCGGCGCCGAGGACCACGGGGTCAACCTGGCCTTCCTCGGGGCCAACGCCATGTACCAGCAGATCCGGCTGCAGCCCTCCGCGCTGGGGCCCGACCGGCAGATCGTCGATTACAAGAACGCCGCCGCCGACCCCATCGCAGCGACGAACCCCTCAGCGGTGACCGTGCCCTGGCGGGACCCGCCGGTCAGCGACCCGGAAAGCAGCGTCATCGGCGAGCTGTTCGCGTGCAACCCGGCGACGCCCGCCCCGGCCGTGGTGGTCGACGCCGGCAACTGGCTGTTCACCGACACTGGGATCCGCAACGGCGACACCTTCCCCAACCTGATCGGGCCCTACTACGACCAGGTGAACCCGGCCTTCACCACCCCGGCCGACGTCGAGGTGCTCGCCCACTCCCCGGTGACCTGCCAGAAGGTGCAGAGCTACGCCGACATGACCTACTACAGCGCGCCCAGCGGGGCCGGCGTGTTCGCCACCGGGACCACCGGGTGGGTGTGCGAGCTGACCGCCTCCTGCCTGCAGGACCCGCGCCCGCACCCCGATCTCCGGATCCTCCAGATCACCAGGAACCTGCTGGTGGCCTTCGCCTCCGGGCCGGCCGGCACCGCCCACCCGTCGAAGTCGAATCTGGCGTCGCTGGGGATTGCCAAAGCGACGCCATAGGGCGAAAAATCTTCAGGCTGCTCGGTGGTGCGAGGGGCTCGTAATTACCCGATTGAATCCGGCGCCAATGCCGGCGGGGTTGCCTGCCGGGGCGTGGTCCGGGAGAACCGCGAGCGCAGGATCGTCGACAAGACCCGCATGCCGTCACGGACCGGGTGGAGGTGCGAGACGCCGTTCAGGCGCTGCGCCTCAATGCTCGGGACCTCGGTGATCCTGAGCCCCCGCCGGAGCGAGTTGACGACGATCTCGGTCTCGATCTCGAAGCCGTCGGAGGCCAGCCCCATCGCCGGGATCGACGTGCGCCGCAGCGCCATGTAGCCGTAGCACAGCTCGGTGAAGTTCGCCGAGTAGAGCAGGTTCACCAGCCCCCGCAGCGCGAGGTTGCCGAGCTGTCGGGTCGCCGTCAGGTCGGTCGAGTCGCCGCCCTGGCAGGCGCGCGAGCCCTTGACCAGGTCGTAGCCGGCGTCGAGCGCCCGCACGAAGTCCTCGATCTCCGCCGGATCCATGCTGCCGTCGGCGTCGAGCATCACGATGGCCTCACGGGTGGCAGCGGCGAAGCCGGTGCGGAGCGCCACGCCCTTGCCCTTGCGCAGCTCGACGACCACTCGCACGTCGGGGCGCACCGCCCGGGCCACCTCGACGGTGCGGTCCTTGGACCCGCCGTCGACGATGATGATCTCCTCGACCCAGTCCGGGATCCGCTGCAGCACCCAGGCGATGTTCGGCTCTTCGTTCAGCGTCGGGATGATGACCGTGACCGAGGGGACGGTGGTCAGCCTGGGGTAGGTGTCCAGCCCCCGCCACTCCGCGTCCAGGGCGTCACTGGCCAAGCCCTCGAGGGCGATGGCCCGATCGATGTCGTCCAGCAGGTCCCGCTCGGCGCTCCTGGCGATGGCGGTGGCGTCGGCCACCATCGGTGCCTCCAGGGTCAAGTCGAGTTCGGGACCGGCGAACGACTCGGAGTCCGAGCGGATCCGCCGGCGCGGCGCCAAGAACAGCAAACGGTTGGAAATCAGCGGCATGACGGCAGTCCCCCCCCGGGTCCTTTATGAGTACCGACGGCCAGTTGGTCCGCGTGATGCGGCGCCGATGAATGAGAGCACTGCAGGCCGCGGAAAATACGCGGATAGCCGGAACACGGCGACATCTGGCCCCCCTCGAATGCTTGCCGACCAGCGGCCCGGGTCCCAGCCGGACTGCCAGTCACCCTCCCCGAAGCAGTCGGGTCCTGCGCGGGCCTTCTCTTGACGAGATTGCTGCCTTGGCGGAGTACGAGGCCCCCCCCGACGACGCCAGGCAGCTGACTACGCAGTTCCCTTCCCTCTCTGCCTCGGGAACCCGAGCGGGGAACTTAAGTTAAAGTTCTTTAACGGGGGTGATCACCGAGAACTGGGGAGAGCAACTGGTTAGGTACTCGCGTCTCGCTCCGGCCCGAAGGGCATCCAGACCGGTCTGCGCCAGCGCTCCGGCGGCCACCGGCGCCCTGCAGGCGCCTTTTGGGCGGGGCGGGTATACTCTGGTGTTCCCGTTTGATGGTTCCTGACGCGCGCTCCCTGACCTTGCTTACAACCAGGGGTGACGTTCGCCGGGGGAAAGACGCGCGCGATGGCAAAGGGAAAATCGGCTGGCAAGGAAGATGTCATTGAGGTCGAGGGCTCGGTGGTCGAGACCTTGCCCAACGCCATGTTCCGGGTCGAGATCCCTGGCGGCCATCGGGTACTGGCCCACATCGGCGGGAAGATGCGTATGAACTACATCCGGGTCCTGCCCGGGGACCGGGTCCTGGTGGAGCTGTCCCCCTACGACCTGACCCGTGGCCGGATCATTTTCCGGTACCGGTAGGAGACGAGAAGATGAAAGTGAAGCCGAGCGTCAAGCGGATGTGCGAGCGGTGCAAAATCATCCGCCGGCACGGGCGGGTCGTGGTGATCTGCTCGAACCCCCGCCACAAGCAGCGGCAGGGTTAGCGGATGGCACGCATCGCCGGCGTCGACCTGCCCCGGGACAAGCGCCTGGAGACCGGGCTGACCTATATCTATGGCATCGGCGCCACCCGGGCCAGGGATGTGGCCAGGGGGGCGATGGTCAGCCCCGATACGCGGGTGCGCGACCTCTCCGAGGACGAGATCGTCCGCCTGCGCGGCTACATCGACGCCCACTTCAAGGTCGAGGGCGACCTGCGCCGCGAAGAGGGCCAGAACATCAAGCGCAAGATCGAGATCGTCTGCTACCAGGGCCTCCGGCACCGGCGCAGCCTGCCGGTGCACGGCCAGCGGACCCACACCAACGCCCGCACCCGCAAGGGCCCCAAGAAGACGGTCGGGGTCAAGCGCAAGAAGGGGAAGTAGAGGACGCATGCCGAAAGCCAAGAAGCCCAAGCGCAAGGAAAAGAAGAACATCGTTCACGGGCAGGCCCACATCAAGTCGACGTTCAACAACACCATCGTCACCATCACCGACGGGGCGGGCAACGCCCTGTCCTGGGCGTCGGCGGGCAACGTGGGCTTCAAGGGTTCCCGCAAGTCGACGCCGTTCGCCGCCCAGCTCGCCGCCGAAGCCGCCAGCCGCCGGGCGCAGGAGCACGGGGTACGCAAGGTCGACGTCTTCGTGAAGGGCCCCGGCGCCGGGCGGGAGACCGCCATCCGGTCGCTGCAGGCTTCCGGCCTGGAGATCCTGGGGATCATGGACGCCACCCCGGTCCCCCACAACGGGTGCCGCCCCCGGAAGCGGCGGAGGGTGTAGATGGCCAGATATACCGGACCGGTCTGCCGGCTCTGCCGGCGGGAGCGGATGAAGCTGTTCCTCAAGGGCACCCGATGCATGGGCCCGAAGTGCGGCATCGAGCGCCGCCCCTACCCGCCCGGCCAGCACGGCCGCGGGCGGATCAAGGAGAGCGAATACCTGGTCCAGCTCCGGGAGAAGCAGAAGGCCCGGCGCATCTACGGCGTGCTGGAGAAGCAGTTCCGCCGCTACTACGAGGAGGCCGACCGCTCCAAGGGCATCACCGGCACCCGGTTGCTGCAGATCCTGGAGATGCGCGCCGACAACGTCGTCTACCGCGGCGGCCTGGCAATGAGCCGGGACCAGGCCCGCCAGTTCGTCTCCCACGGCCACTTCCAGGTCAACGGCCGCAAGGTCGACATACCCTCGTACCGGGTGAAGGCCGGCGACGTCGTCGAGGTCCGGGAGAGGTCGAAGAGCGTCGGTCGTATCGTGGAAGCGGCAGCGTTCGCCGCCGGCCGGACGATCCCCAACTGGCTGCTGCTCGAGGCCGGCGAGTTGAAGATCACGGTGATCTCCGAGCCAGCCCGGGAAATGATCGACGTGCCTGTGCAGGAGCAGATGATCGTCGAGCTCTACAGCAAGTAGCCACCTTTCTCACCTATAGCCCCCCGGACTCACCTATAGCCCCCGGACCCCGGACAGCGCAGGGAAGGACAGACGCCTTGGAATCGAGCCTGCTCATCGTGCAGCGTCCCCAGATCACCGTCGAGGAGGTCAGCGACCGCCGCGGCCGCTTCGCCATCGAGCCGCTCGAACCCGGCTTCGGCTACACGCTGGGCAACTCGCTGCGGCGCACCCTCATCTCCTCCATCCCCGGCGCCGCCGTCACGACGGTGCGCATCGAGGGGGTCGCCCACGAGTTCTCGGCGATCCCAGGCTGCAAGGAAGACGTCACCGACATCATCCTGAACATCAAGGACCTGGTGCTGCGCTCCGATGTCGACGAGACGGTCACCCTCCGGGTGTCGCTGTCCGGCCCGAAGGAGGTGCGCGGCTCCGACATCCAGTGCCCGCCCGAGGTCACGATCCTCAACCCGGACCTGCTGATCTGCACCCTGAACAAGCGGGGCCGGCTCGACCTCGAGATGACCGTCGAGCGCGGCCGCGGCTACGTCCAGGCGGAGCGCAACAAGCCGATCGGCGCCGCCATCGGCGTCATCCCCATCGACTCGATCTTCTCCCCGGTGCGCCGGGTCACCTTCAACGTCGAGTCGACCCGCGTCGAGCAGAAGACCGACTACGACCGCCTGGTGATGGACATCACCACCAACGGCTCGCTGGCTCCCAAGGAGGCGCTGTCGGCCGCCGGCGGCACGCTGGTCGAGCTGTTCCAGCTGTTCGCCGAGCTCGCCCAGGGGCCGGGCCTCCGGCTCGGGCCGGAGCCGGGCGAGGGTGGCCGGGGCGCCGACCTGCTGACCCCGATCGAGGACCTGGACCTGTCGGTGCGGTCGTACAACTGCCTGAAGCGGGAGGGCGTCACCACCGTCGGGCAGCTGATCGAGCGCTCGGAGGAGGATCTCCTGGACATCCGCAACTTCGGCCAGAAGTCCATCGAAGAGGTCAAGCAGAAGCTGGCCGAAATGGGGCTGGGGCTGAAGCAGCGGGACTGGTCGTGAGCTGATGCCCAAACCACCGAAGGGGGCACGGCTGGGGTCCGGGCCGGCCCACGAGAAGCTGATGCTGGCCGGGCTGGCCGCGGCGCTGTTCCGCGAGGAGCGGATCCGCACCACCGAGGCCAAAGCCCGCCGCCTGCGCCCGGTCGCCGAGAAGCTGATCACGACTGCCAAGGAGGGCACCGTCGCCTCCCGCCGGCGGGCGCTGGCGGTGGTCGAGGACCGGGACATCATCCACAAGCTCTACTCCGACATCGCTCCCCGCTTCGCCGACCGCAACGGCGGCTACACCCGGATCATCAAGCTGGCCCCCCGCCACGGTGACGCCGCGCCGCTGGTGCTGATCGAGCTGGTGGAGGGTGCCGCCGTCGAGGCGGCCCCGGCCGAGGACGAGCGCCGCCGCCGGCTGCGCCGCCGCCGCGGGCGGGAGGGGGCCGGGTCCGCGGCTGAGGAGACGTCGGAAGAGGCCGGGCGCCCGGCCCGGGCCCGCCGTGGGCTGCGCCGCGGCGCCGCTGCGGGTGGTGGGACGGCTGAGGCCGAGGAAGCGGAGACCGAAGAGGAAGGGGAGGAGTTCGCCGAGCCCGCAGACGAGCCCGCAGACGAGGCCGGCGAGGCCCCGGCCGAGCTGGACGCCCCGGCCGAGGACGACGCTGCCGCCGGCGAGGACGGCACCGACTAGCAGCAACTTCGCGGGTGGCGAGACGCCTCCCACCTTCTCTCGTACCCCTGTGGCCGCCGGCCGCGCGGGCAACTGTCCTGATTCCAGGCGGATTGTGCACGGAAAACAGGACAGTGGGATCTGCCCGCCGCGCGGCGGCCACCGGCAGCGGGGCTGAGATCCAGCCGAGTGAGCAGAAACGGGCGTGATCACACCCCTG
>DAIQBQ010000170.1:0-6725 GCA_036781065.1 Actinomycetota bacterium | reverse complement strand
TCCGGTGTGGCGGCCATCCCGACGACGGAGCCGGGGATCGAGGTCGCCCCGGCCGAGCCGAGGAACCGGGCGTCGCCGTAGCTGAAGATCCCGCCGTCGCTGGCGACCAGCCAGTAGCCGGCGCCATCCGGCGTTGGTGCCGCCCCGACGACGAGCCGGTTGAGCGGCAGCTCGTCTGCCCCGCCGAGCGACTGGCCGGCACCGAAGCCAGTGATCTTGCCGAGACCGGTTACGGTCAGGTATCCGTTGCCGTTCGCGGCGGGGAGCATGCTGACCACGTCGGCAGTGATCGGCGAGGCCCCGAGGGTCCCCCCGTCACCGACCCACTCCCAGTGCCACGGCTCGGGGCAGATCGCCCCGGGTGCCTCGGCGGCCGGCTCGTTCCACCCGTAGCGGCCGGCGTTGGCCTTTAACCACAGGTAGGCCGGTGATGAGAACGACGTCACCGGGCCAGCCGCGGTGCGGAAGTCGATCGCCTTACCCCAGCCATGGTTCGAGGTGCCACCCACTGCGGCACAGGCGCAGTTCCCGGAGGTGCAGGCACTGCTGCGCTGGACCAGCTGGTCGGACAGCGGGCGGTAGCAGATCGTGGCCGAGAGCGAGATCCCCTGCGCGTTGGCCCGGGCGAGCAGCAACGCCAGGCTGGATGCCGCCGCCCGGGCGGCCAAGCAGTCGGGTTCGACTTCGATCAGCTGGGACGGGGAGAGCTGGCCGTTGACCTGGCCGGCGAGCGACGTCGGGCTGTTGCCGGGCTGGATCGGGCTCCCGCCTTGGGCGGGCACGGCGACGGCTGGTGCCGAAGCCGATACCGCCACGACCAGGAGGCCAATCACCCAGGCGACGACGCGGCGGGCGCTCACGGGAGGAGAGCATAGGCGACGCACACCGGGGACTCCGGCCGGCCCCGCGTGGGAACCCGTCTCCCTGCCTGCGTTTGCGTTGAAGGAGGACGACGTGCGCACACGTTCGCTGGGGCGCGGCGGGCAGAGAGGTTCGGGGGCTGGAACCTCTCTGCCGCAACCGAGTGGCGGGCCGGCGATTCGGCGAAGACTTGAGACCCCCCGCTCTCGCCAGCCCGGCAGGCATGGCTGGGACCCTGCCTTGCAGACAGGTTTCTATCTTGCTCTTTCGATCGTGTCAAGAACAGCATCGGTTTTGCTGGTGCTCATCGGTGCGGCGGGGCGCCACGCTCGCCAAAATCCTTTGGAAAAAGTTTGCACCCGCCAGATGCTAGGTTTCCCCGGCGAATCGGGCCGCGGATCGTGTCCGCGCAGATCCTTTCGCACCGCACCCGCTAGCTCTCCCGGACGCCCGGACCGCTTCCAGCCGTCCGGGCGATGTGCCAATACTGGCGGCGGAGGGCAACTTCACCTCCCCGCACACCGACGTTGCCTGGAAGTGCAACCGCTTTCAAGGAGGCCAGTATGGATACCAGCACCACCGAGACCCTGAGCGCCCTCCACGCCGAACTGATGGCCCGCTCGCTCACCGACGCCGAACTGATGGCGGCGAGCGGCACCGCCTCCGACTACCGGATCCTCCCGGACGTCAGCGTCTTGAAGATCGGTGGCCAGAGCGTGATCGACCGGGGCCGGGCGGCGGTCTACCCGATCGTCGAGGAACTCGTCGAGGCCGCCAAGACCCACCGGATGATGATCGGGACCGGCGCCGGGACCCGGGCCCGCCACCTGTACGCGGTGGCCGCCGAGCTGGGCCTGCCCACCGGTGTGCTGACCGGGCTGGGCACCGCTGTCGCCGGCCAGAACGCGCAGATGCTCGCTTACCTGATGGCACAGCACGGCATCTGCCTGGTCGACCCGGGCGAGTCCGGTGGCCTGCCGGCCTTCCTGCACGACCGGCGGGCGGTCATTTTCGGGGGCATGCCGCCCTACGACATGTGGCAGCCCGTCCCGGCCGAGGGCGTCATCCCGCCCTACCGGACCGACGCCGGCTGCTTCCTGATCGCCGAGACCTACGGGTGCAGACAGATGATCTTCGTCAAGGACGAGGACGGGCTGTTCACGGCCAACCCCAAGCGCGACCCCTCGGCGTCGTTCATCCCTGAGATCACGGTCGACGAGCTCCTCGAGCGCAACCTGGTCGACCTGGTGATCGAGCGCCCGCTGCTCCCGATGCTGCGCAACGCCAGGCATGTGACCTCGATCCAGGTGATCAACGGCCTCAAGCCGGGCCTGATCAGCAAGGCACTGGCCGGGGAGCACGTCGGCACGATCATCTCGGCGCGCTGAGCCGGGCGACGAAGCCTTCCGTACCTACCTACATACGCCAAGGAGACCATCGATGAGCGACCTGACGGAAGCCAAGCACCTGCCCTCCTCGCTGATGCGCCAGACCCTGCTCGACGTCGAGCTCGTGCGGCCGGTCACCGACCGGCCGGTGATCCGGCTGTTGCCCTGGCTGAACGTCATCAAGATCGGCGGCCACTCGATCATGGACAAGGGCGCCGCCGCCATCGAGCCGGTGGTCGCCGACCTGCTCGAGGCGATGAAGAGCCGCAAGCTGGCGATCGCCACCGGTGCCGGGATCCGGGGGCGTCACGTCTACAGCGTCGGCCTCGACCTCGGCCTCCCGACCGGCGCCCTGGCCGCCCTGGGGGCAGTGGAGGCGAACAAGAACGGCACGATGCTGGCCGCCCTGATGGCCGAGCACGGCGTGGTGTACCTGTCGGACGACAGCATGGGGCACCACCTCCCCGTGTTCCTGACCGCGGCCCCGGCTGTCGTCGGCAACGGGTTCCCGCCCTATCACCTGTACGAGTTCCCGCCGGACCTCGGCCGTATCCCGCAGCACCGGGCCGACTCCGGCGCCTTCCTGCTGGCCGACGCCTACGGGGCGGCCTCGATGATCTACGTCGAGGACGTCGACGGCATCTTCACCGCCGATCCCGCCACCGACCCGGGGGCCACCCTGATCGAGCGGGTGGGGGCCCAGGAGCTGATGGCAATGAACCTGCCGACGCTGCCGATTGACCGGGCGGTGCTGGAGCTGATGGGGCCGGCGAAGCACCGTAAGGAGATCCAGGTCATCAACGGCCTGGTGCCGGGCAACATCGTCAAGGCACTGAACGGGGAGCAGGTAGGCACGATCGTCTACGCCGACTGAGCCGCAACAGCTACCGAAGCCGTGCGGGCGCGGGCCGATTCAGTCGCTGGTCGCCGGGCTGGGGCCCCGCTCGCCCGGCCCTACGGCGGTGCCCTGGGGCAGTTCGATCCACACGTTCGTCGACTTGACCGAGGCCACCGCCATCATGCCCGGTTCAAGACCCAGCTCGTCGGCGGCCTCCCGGGTCATCAGTGACACCATCCGGAACGGGCCGGCTTGCACCTCGACCTGAGCGGCGACCCCGTCCTTGAGCACCCTGGTCACGATGCCGGTCAGCCGGTTGCGGGCCGACTCGACCTGGAGACCTTCCGGCTCGTGGTCCTCGGCGGAGGCGACGACGAACCGGGCCAGCTCGGCCCCGTCGATCAGCCGGCGCCCGCCGCCGGTGCGGTCGGCCCGTAACCGACCGGAATCGACCCACCGGCGCACCGTGTCGCCGCTGACGCCGATCAGCTGGGCGACCTGCCCGATCCGGTACTTGGGCATGCCCCCCCTCCAATCTGGCTCGTGGGTTCGGCCCGCTCAGCGGTCCCGTGGCGTGGCTCCTATTGTCACACCCTCGCCTGGCGCCTCGGCAACAGGCTCAGCAGCGGGCACGGCGTCCACCGCCCACACCGAGATCGCCTCGACCGGGAGGTCGGCGTACACTGCCGCCCCGGGGCTGACGCCGGTGAGCTCGCCACCGCGAACCCGCAGCTCCGGCCCGCCGTCGAGGTTGATCACCAGGTCGGCCACCGCCCCCATCTCGACCACGTCGACCACTTCCGCCGGGTACTTCCCGTCTTGGGCCAGCCGGATCCCCTCCGGGCGGATACACCACAGCACCGGTGAGCCCGGGGCCAGGTCGTGGGGCAGGACCGCGATCCGCATCCCGGCCGCCTCGATATGGCCGGGGTCGCTTGCCCTCCCGTGCCGCAGATTCTGGATCCCGAGCAGCCGGGCGACCTCGGGCGATGCCGGCCGGGCGTACACCTCGGGCAGCGACCCGGCCTGGAGCACCCGGCCCTCGTCCATCACAATCACCTCATCGGCCAGGAGGGCGGCCTCCTCAGGGTCGTGGGTGACCAGGATGCTCGACAGCCCGGCGAGGCGCTGGACCCGGCGCAGCTCCCGCCGGAGCTGGTCCCGCACCGGCGCGTCCAGGGCGGAGAACGGCTCGTCGAGCAGCAGGACCCGCGGGTTGCGGCTCACCGCCCGGGCAAAGCTGACCCGCTGGCGCTGCCCGCCGGAAAGCTCGGAAGGCAACCGGTCCTGGAGCCCGTCGAGCCCCAACGTGTGCAGCCACCAGGCGGCCACCGCCGGGTCGACGTCCGGGGCGAAGCACAGCTGCTGCCACACGGTCAGGTGCGGGAACAGGCCGAGTGACTGTGGGACGTACCCGATGCCCCGCTCCTCGACCCGGGTTTCCCCGACCGGCTCGCCGCCGAAGCGTACCGGCCCGGTCCCCGAGCCCATCAGCCCGGCGATCGCCCGGAGCGTGATCGACTTGCCCGACCCGGAGGGCCCGAGGATCGCCAACCGCGAGCTCTCGGCCTCATGCTGCATCGCCAGCTGGAAGCTGCCGACCGACAGGTTGAGGTCGAAGCTCACCGGGGTACGCTGGCCATCCCCCGGGTGCGTCGGGGCCGGCAGGACGGCGGTGCGCCGTGGCCGGAGCCGCGGGCGGAAATGCTCGACGCCGACCAGCAGGATGGCGACGCCCAGGGCGATCGCCGTCGGGGCGATGGTCGCCGTCAGGCCGGTGGCCGAGAACTCGACATCGTTGAACACCGGCAGCGTGAACGGGTGGTAGGACAGGATGATCGTCGCGCCGTACTCGCCGAACGCCCGCAGCCAGGACAGCAGCAGGCCGTCGCGGATGCCCGACCAGCCGGCGGGCAGGCTGACCCCGAAGAAGCGGGACAGCGGGCGCCGGCCGAGCGTCGCGGCGACGTCCTCCAGGGCCGGGTCGGTCAGCGCGAAGGCGGAGCGGGCGGCGACAATCAGGAACGGCGCGGAGACGAAAGTCTGGGCGATGACGATGCCGGCCAGGGTCATCGTCAAGGTGCCGTTGAACAGCCGGCCAAAGAAGGTGTACGGCCCGGCGACGAACAGCAGCAGGATGCCGCTCATCAACGGCGGCAGGGCCAGCGGCATGTACACCGCCACGCCCACCGCCGTTGCGATCCTCGACTTCGAGCGGGCCAGCGTGTAGGCCAGCGGGATCCCGAACACCGCGATCACCGCCACCGAGATCGTGGCGGTGATCGCAGACACCCACGCCGCTTCCCAGAGGCCTGGGGTGCTCGGCAGGTTACGGGTATGGACGAACCGTATCGCAAACGCGACAATCGGGTACAACAAGTACAGGGCCAGCAAGGCCCCCAGCCAGAGGAGCGGGCTACGGTGCGCCCGCTGGCTCAACTTGGTATAGCCGAGCTGATGCCCGCCGGGACCCCGGTCCCGGTCACCGCAGGCGGGGTGACCAGCGTGAAGCCGTCGGCGTTCAGGAAGGCCAGACCGGGTGACCCGAGCAGGTAGTTGACGAATGCTTCGGCCCCGGCCTGGTCCGGCGCGTCCTTCAAGATGCTGATGGTGTAGCTGGCATGGATCTTGGACAGGTCGACGCCCGGTACCGTCAGCGGGACGTAGGCCAGGCCCTGCTGCTTGGCCTCGACCTGGTACATAAACCCGGCGTCCAGCTGGCTCGACTCGATCTCGGCCGGCAAGGCGGTCTCACCGTACTTGTTGGAGGTGCTGGACACGAAGGCGTTCAGTGCGGCGGCCTGCGCCGGCACGGCGGCCGCAGTCATCGTCACGGCCTGGTCGGCCAGGACCGCGGTCGGGTCGGAGGCCGGATCGGTACGGCCGACCCTGAACTTGGTGTTGGTCAGGACCTGGTACCACGGTGTCGACTCCAGCGTTGTCGACACCGTGCTCCCCGACTGGAAGGCAAAGACAACGGGCGACGTCGCCCAGGTGGCGTACCAGGTCTCCTTCGCCGCCGAGGTCGCGGTAGCCGTCATCAGCCCGGCGTTCTTCGCGGGCGACGCGCTGATGAAGACGTCCGCGGCCTGACCGGCGAGGATCTCGTTCGCCAGTGACCCGGAGTCGCCCGGGGTGCCGTTGAAGGTGTAGCCGGTGGCGACCTTGAATTCCGGGCCGACCTGGTTGGTCATCAAGGCGGCAAGCGATCCTGCGTAGTAGACGTTGACCGGTCCATGGCCCATCGCGGGCGAGGACGGGGTCCCGCCCGACGATGGCGAGTTCGATGTGCTGCAGGCCGCACCCACGGCGAGGAGCACGACCGACAGCACGGCGACGCGGGTACGCAGGGGATTTGCCATTCCCTCTCCAATCTCTCCGGGCATCGACGATTCCGCCGAGGGAGGGCAACGAACAAGGGATGGCCCCCCCGACCGACCAAGGAATCCTACGGGAGGTGGCCGCTGGATTGCTAGAGGTTGCGAGGCTTTCTTCGTCAAACCAGCTCAATCGCCAGCCAGAACCTCGGAAGTCCTCGCATCTACGACTCCGCCGGCCGGCCGGCCGCGGGCGCGCCTCGGACAACCTCATCCCAGGGTGTGGAGGATTTGGTACCTGCCAGGTGCACTATCCTCCAC
>DAIQBQ010000169.1:5827-6764 GCA_036781065.1 Actinomycetota bacterium | reverse complement strand
CCATGATGTCCGGCCAGACCACGGCGGAACTGTCGAGTTCGTGTTCGCCACCGGGAGCGGCCGCCCGCGGAGACGGGGACCGTGCCGCGGCGGGGGCCGACCCGGCCCCCTGCAGCGCCGCCCGGACGCCCAGCACCGCCACGACCAGGACCACCGTGGCCGCGGCGGCGAGGACGATCCGCCGCCGCAGGTAGACCCGTTGCATCCCGGCAGTCTTGTGGATGTGGCTTAAGGCGCGCAAGGGGACGCTGCTCGGCTCACCTGCCTGCCACGTCGCTCCTTATTGATGCGTGTAGTGATGACTCGTAGAATCCTGATGATGCCCCGTAGAATGGTTGGCATGCCCAGGTTTGCGACCGGTGTCGTGTCGGCCGTCCTCGCCGAGCGGGATGGCTTGCAGCGCCTGCTGGTCCGGATCGGCAACCAGGACCGGCCAGCGACCGCCTTCACCGGGGCGTCCGGCCCGGCCGCCGAGGGGGACCGGGTCGTCGTCAACACCACCGCAGTCGACCTCAGGCTGGGCAGCGGAGGCCAGGACTTCGTCGTCTGGGATCTCGAGCGCTCGGAGGCCGGGACCCTCGGGGGCGGCCATATCCTCAAACTGCGTTACACCCCGTGGCAGGTCGACACCCTGCCCGCCGAGGCGCCGGAGAGCGAGTACCACGACCGGCTCGCAGAGGCCTGCGACCTCGGCGGCATGCCGGTGATCGCCTGTGGCGTGCACTCCCACATCCCGGCGATCGTCGCCGTCCTGAAACGGCGCCAGCCGGAGCTCCGGGTGGCCTACCTGATGACCGACGGGGCTGCCCTGCCGCTGGCCTACAGCGACTCGGTCGCCGGCATGAAGCGACAAGGCCTGATCGACGTCACCCTGAGCTGCGGCCATGCCTTCGGGGGCGACCTTGACTGCGTCAACGTCTTCTCCGGGCTGGCGGCG
>DAIQBQ010000169.1:0-5817 GCA_036781065.1 Actinomycetota bacterium | reverse complement strand
CCCGCCACGCCGGCGGTGCCGATGTGTCGGTCGTGGGGATGGGGCCCGGGATCGTCGGCACCGGCACCCTGCTCGGGCACACCGGCATGGAGCAGGGGCAGATCCTGAACGCTGCCGCCGCCCTGGGGGGCACGCCGATCGCCGTCCTACGGATCAGCTTCGCCGACGCCCGCGAGCGCCACCGGGGCGTCAGCCACCACACGCTGAGCGCCCTGCGCTACGGAACCCTCGCCCGCGGGGTGATCCCCATTCCCGAGCTCCCGGCCGATCAGCTCACCACGGTTCTCGACCAGCTGGACCGGCACCGGCTCCGGGAACGTCATGAGGTCCGGGTCGTGGACGCCGGCGACGCACTGGCTGCCCTCGACCAGTTCGGGCTTGCCCCGGAGTCGATGGGGCGCTCGGTGGCCGACGACCCGGCCTACCACCTGGCCGCCGGTGCGGCCGGCATCGTGGCCGGCGAGCTGACCGCGGCCGCCGCGACCCGCAGCGACACCTAGTGGCCGTCCCGAAGGCGGAGCGCCTGCTCAACCTGATCGTCTGCCTGCTCGAGACCGAGCGCCCGGTGACCGCCCGGCAGATCCACGACACGGTCCCGGGCTATGCCGGCCAGGGCTACGAGGCGTTCAAGCGGATGTTCGAACGGGACAAAGAGGCGCTGCGCGAGGTCGGCATCCCGCTCGCCCTGGGCCCGGTCCCGGTCGAGGGCGGGGCGGAAGACGGCTACCGGATCCCCAAGGACCGCTATTACCTGCCCGACCTCAACCTCGGGCCGGAGGAGCTCGCCGCCCTCTGGCTGGCGGCCGGGCTGGTGCGGTTGCAGGACCCCGGGGCGGCGCGGGCGGCCCTGCTGAAGCTGTCCGGGGACGCCCCGGCGACCGCCCGGGCCGGCTCCGACCGAGCCCGGCTCTCCTGGCTGAGCGCCGACCTCGGCCTGGCCGTGCCCGGCCTGCCGCGGGCCTTCGAGGCGGTCGCCGACCGCAAGACGGTGACCTTCTCCTACCGCACCTCCAGGGGCGGACAGACCCGGGAGACGACCCGGGTGGTCGACCCGTACGGCCTGGTGCACCGCAAGGGGGCCTGGTACCTGATCGGCCTGGACCACCACCGGGGCGAGCAGCGCTCATTCCGGCTGGACCGGGTCGCCGGCGATATCAGGTTCGAGTCGAGCCCGCAGGTGTCCGCCGGGCCCGAATTCGAGCCTCCGGCCGGCTTCCGGCCCGAGGAGGCGCTGGAGCTACCTCCGTTCGTCGGCCGGGCGCCGGCCCTGCCGGCCGGCCAGAGCGCGGCTCCACAGCTCGCCCAGATCGCCGTCGACCCGGAGATCGCCTGGTGGCTGGAGCGCAGCCACCCCTGGCTGCAGCTCAGGCCAACCGCGGGCGGGGGGGCGCTGGGTGAGGTCCCGGTCAGCGACCCCGAGGGCTTCGTCTCCTGGGTGCTGTCGCTTGGCGACGGCGTAGAGGTCCTGGCCCCGCCCTCGCTGCGGGCGACAGTGCTCGCCCGGCTGGAGGAGCTCTGTGGCTGAGCCGCTCGAGGTCCGGTTCCGGCGCCTGCTGACCCTGGTGCCCTACGTGGTGCGGAGGCCGGGGATCTCAGTCAAGGAGGTGTGCGACGAGTTCGCCATCAGCCGGGGCCAGCTGGTCGCCGACCTCAACCTGCTGTTCGTCTGCGGGCTCCCGGGCTACGGCCCAGGGGACCTGATCGAGGCGTTCATCGACGGAAACCGGGTGTCGATCCGGCTCGCCGACTACTTCTCCCGGCCGTTGCGGCTCACCCCGGCCGAGGGCCTGCTGCTCTACGCGGGCGCCCAGGCGCTGGCCGCCGCCGGGGTAAGCGACGAGGCGCTCACCCGGGCGGTAGCCCGGCTGGAGAAGGCGCTCGGCCCGGACGTGCTCTCCCGGGTGAGCGTCGAGCTGGAAGGGGCGGGCGAGCTGACCACGATCCGCGAGGCGCTGTCCAGCCACCACCGGCTCCGCCTCGTCTACTACAGCCACTCCCGCGACGCCACCACCGAGCGCGACGTCGACCCCTGGGCGCTGTTCCTGTCCAGCGGGCGGTGGTACCTGGTCGGCTGGTGCCACCGGGTGGACGCAGAGCGCATCTTCCGGCTGGACCGGATCCGCTCGGCCGCGCTGCTGGAGACCCCCGCCGACGTCCCCGACGGGGTCGACCTGGCCAAGTACGAGTCGCTCTACGTGCGCCACGACGAGGACGCCGAGGTGGTGCTGGAGCTCAGCCCGCGGGTCGCAGGCTGGGTGGCCGAGTCCTACCCGCTGCTCGCGGAGGAGCCGCTGGACGACGGGTGGGTGCGGGTGCGGCTCGGCGCCGGGGGCACCGCATGGCTGGAGAAGCTGCTGCTCCGGCTGGGCAGGGAGGCCCGCGTGGTGTCACCGCTCGAGCTCCTCGACCGGGCCAAAGAACTCGCTTGCCACCTGGCCCAGCGCTATCGGGTCACTCCGCCGCCCCCGACGGGGATCAATCCGGAGCATGAGCGCCTGACGAACCCGCGCTAGTTCCATCGCCCTACGCACATTTCCCGATCTGTCGGGGGATCAAAGCTGTCGCTCCGGTGCCGATGTAGGAACCATCGGGACAAGAGGAGGGGCACCATGGTGATCATCAAGACGACATGTCCGAGCTGTGGCGAGGTTGACCTGACGGCAGACAAGGTGCAGCTGCGGATCGCCATCGGCGGTGGCGGCTCCTCGTACGCCTTCGACTGCCCGGTGTGTTCCGACCACGTCCGCAAGCCGGCCGACGGCCGGGTCGTCCAGCTGCTGATCCAGGGCGGCATCGCCCCGGAGGTCGTTGGCGAGGACGAGGGATCGGAAAGCTTCGAGCAGCCGCTCCGGGAGGCAACCCCCCGGGATCTGCACCCGGCAACCGCCGGACGCCCGGCACCGCCGATAACCTACGACGACCTGCTCGAGTTCCACCGGGAAATCGAGTCCGGTGTGCTGGAGAGCTTCCTGCGCAACGCCGCCGCCTAACGCTCACCGCGTCGACAAGGGGCCGGCCCGCTCGGGGCCGGCCTTCTCATGAGTGGTCCAGCTCATCGCTGCGGTGAACCGCTCGCCGTCGCACCAGCGCGCAGAGACAGTTGCGCTGCCAGCCGTCTTCGCTACGCGGCTTGCCTGAAAAAGAAGGCCAACGGCCAGCACCTAGAATGAGCCTGTGAATTTCACGGCACGCGCCGAGCGCCCCGGGCCATGAACTTCGGCCCGGTGAAGCTCCTGTTCACGGCGATCGCCGCCCTGTTGATCCTCGGCCCCAAGCGGATCCCCGGCGCTGTCCGCAGCGTCAGCAAAGCGGTCAGCCAGCTGAAACAGGCCAGCCGCCAGGTCAGCCAGGAGCTCAAGAGCGAGTTCGAGGAGATCGAGCCCGAGACCGAGCGAGCGGCGTCCCGCCCGGTGCTGCGGGCGGCGCCCCCGCCGAAACCGGGGCCCGCCGCCGACCGGGCCGACGACGACGAAGAGGAGCGCCGCCCTGGCCCTCGCCCGTAGGCCGCGCAAGGCCGGCGACCGCCCCGACCGCCCCCGGCCGAAACCAGTCCCGGCCGCCCAGAGCGGCATGACCATCCTCGAGCACCTGGAGGAGCTGCGGGTCCGCATCATCCGGATGCTGATCGGCCTCGCGGTCACCACCGTCGTGGCCTGGTTCCTCTACAACCGCATCCTGTCCTTCCTGACAGTCCCGCTGGCGCACTTGAAGCACGTCGCCCCGCTGATCACCAAGCACCACCAGCTGCTGGTCACCGGCCCGGTTGACCCGCTGTTCATCCGGATCCAGGTCGTCATCTTCGCCGCCCTGGCCCTCGACCTGCCGGTAATCCTGTGGCAGACCTGGCGCTTCGTGGCGCCCGGCCTCTACTCCCGGGAGAAGCGCTACGCCATCCCGTTCGTCGCCACCGCGATGGCGCTGTTCGCCGCCGGCGTCGGCCTGGCCATCGTCACGCTGCCCTCCGCGCTGCGACTGCTGACCAGTTTCGCCGGCGCCCAGATCCAGCTGCTGCCGACGGCCACCGAGTACCTCAGCTTCGTCACCCTGCTGATGGTCGCCTTCGGGGTGGCCTTCGAGTTCCCGCTGGTCCTCGTGGCGCTCAGCCTGGTACGGGTGGTGTCGAGCACCCGGCTCCGCCACTGGCGGCGGCCGGCCTGGGTGGTGATCCTGATCCTCGCCGGGTTCCTGACGCCGGGCGACGACCCGATCACCCAGCTCCTCTTGGCGATCCCGCTCGCCATCCTCTACGAGGTCACAATCTGGGTAACCCGGCTCCTCAAGCGCTGAAGACTGTAGACTCACCGCCGCCCATGTCGCCCAAGAAGACCACGCCGTCCCGGCCTCCGACCAAGGCGAAGAGCTCCCTTCCGGCGCCCCGTACCAGCCAGAAGCGGGTGCACATCCCGTTGCACCAGCGCAAGGCGCTCCAGGTGATCGGTGCCGTGATCGTGCTGGGGATCGTGGTGCTCGCCCTGTGGCAGATCCACCGGTTCTGGCATCACCACACCGTGACCGGACACAACAAGGCGGCGGTCAAGGCCTACAACAACGCGCTGCAGTCCGAGCTCACCCCGCTCGAGAACCTGATCACCCAGGCGCAGAACTCGCCCGAGAACTACATCAACGGGGCGATCACCCAGGCCAACTACGCCACCCAGACCGCCCAATGGCTGACCACCGCCGAGACGCTGCGCGGCCAGATCACCGGAGCCAAGACGCCCGGGCCGCTGCAGAACGCCCGCGGCGAGCTCGTGCAGGCGGTCGACATCTTCATCGACGCGGTCAAGGACTTCCAACTCGCCGGGACAACGACCGATAAAACGACTGCCAAGACTCTCGTGCAGAACGGGACGAATGAGATAGCACACGGCGAGGCGGTGCTGGAGGACGGGCTGACCGCGGAGGAGATCGTCGTGAACCAATTCCACCTGCCGCTGCCGCCCCACATCACGGCGAACACCCTGAAACAGCCGGCACCGGCACCCGAAGAGGTCTACCCGATCAACCCGTCGCCGTCGCCCAGTTGATGTCGCGCGCCTGATCCGCCCACCCGCTACCCTGGCAGGCGGGGACCGCGAGAAGATGATGAGCAGCGAAGTCGAGACGTTCTCGGCCCAGTACCCGTTCGCCTTCGACGATTTCCAGGTTGAGGCGCTCGAGGCGCTGGCCCGGATGGAGTCGGTGCTGGTGGCAGCGCCGACCGGCTCGGGCAAGACCGTCGTCGCCGAATTTGCCGTGTGGCTTGCCCTCCGCGAGGGGCGCAAGGCCTTCTACACCACCCCGCTGAAGGCGCTCTCCAACCAGAAGTTCAACGACCTGATCGCCCTCCACGGGGCGGAGAACGTCGGCCTGCTGACCGGCGACAACGCCATCAACGCCACGGCGCCGATCGTCGTCATGACGACCGAGGTCCTGCGGAACATGATCTACGAGCGCTCCGAGCTGCTCGCCGAGCTGCGCTACGTCGTCCTGGACGAGGTGCACTACCTGCAGGACCAGTACCGCGGCGCGGTATGGGAGGAGGTGATCATCCACCTTCCGCTCGACATCGTCATCGTGTCGCTGTCGGCGACGGTCTCCAATGCCGAGGAGTTCGCCGAGTGGATCCAGACCCTGCGCGGCCCGACCGCGGCGGTGATCGAGGAGCGGCGGCCGGTGCGCCTGGAGCTGCACTACCTGCTGGAGGACCAGCTGCTCCCGATGTTCATCTCGCCCGGCGCAGCGGGCAACGGCCGCAGCGGGAGCGGGCCCGGTGAGCCGGAGGACGGCGACCCGTTCGAGGCCGAGCTGATCCCGAACCCGGAGATCCGCCGCCTG
>DAIQBQ010000168.1:0-6773 GCA_036781065.1 Actinomycetota bacterium | reverse complement strand
GGGCGTCGGCGCTCATCGGCGGACGAACCGGTTGGTGACCCCGGCGACCCGGACGGGGGCGAGGGACGGCAGGCGGCCGCCGCCGCGTCCGTCTTGGTGGATGGCGGTCTGGGAGTAGGACTGGCCGGCGATCCGGTTGTTCAGCGGCCGGTTCTGGCGGGGCGGCCGCTGCTGGCGGACGGCACGGTAGCGGCCGGTGGTGGCGCGCACCGGGGCGACCGTCGGCGAGTGCAGACCGTGGGGGGCGCCGCCGGAGACCCGCTGGGGGCCGTCGCCGGCGGCGCCGGCTTCGAGGACGGTGCCGGGCCGGTAGGGGCCGCCGGGGAGGGCGACGACCCGGGGGGCGGGCCCTTCGACCCAGCCGCGTGCCCCGTAGGGGCGGAACAGGCGGGGGGTGCCGCCGTAGACCGGCTGCCAGGGGGTCGAGCCTTGGTTGCCGAGCGGGTAGCGGCGCCGCCCGGCGGTCGTCGACGCGTGGGGGGCGTCGTTGTCCAAGTTGGCGGTGGCGTCGGTGCCGATCTGCCAGGACAGGGTCCGGTTGACCATCTCGCCGGCCGGCCGGGGCGGGCCGGCCGCCTCGGGGTTGGGGGTGCCGCCGGTGCGTGACGGCGTCGCCGACGACGTCGTCCGCCCGGCGCGGGCGACGACGTGGCGGTCGCGGAAGGTGAGCCGGTTGTGGGCGGTCACCGGGGTGGCGACGACGGCGGCGACGGCGGAGGGGCGCACGATCGGTGTCGGACCGGCCGGCAGCGGGGAGCGGTCGATGCCGTTTCCGGCCCCGGGGCGGGCGGCGGGAGAGCCGCGACGGTCGGAGGTGACCGTCGAGTTGCCGGCCGCCCGGGCGGTGGGCGGCCCGGCGGGCAGCACGACCCGGCCGAGGGTGGGGAACGCGACCACCGGGCTACGCCTTGGACCAGGTGCCGCCGCCGGTCGACGCCTTGATGATGTTCGACGTGCCGGCCGTCAGGTTGGAGACCAGCGCCGGCCCCTGCGAGCCGGGCCGGACGAGCACGAACAGCACGATCACGTAGCCGAGGATGACCACGAACGCGCCGACCTTGGAGGTCATGTCAGGATCCTTTCTTGGGGGCGGAGCTGCCGACGAACGCGGCGCCGGTGGCGACACCGATCGCGCCGGCGGCCAGGTCGGTGAACGCGACGATCACCGTCCCCGCCGGCGAGCCGGGACGGACCAGGACGTAGAGGGCGGCGACGACGATCAGCCACCAGGCGAGCTCCCATGCCCGGTCCTTCACGACTCGACCGGCTGGTGGGGGCCTCCGCCGGCGGCGGAGCGGGCCCGGGTCGCCTTCTTGGCCGGGGAGAAGACGGCGCCGAGGCCGGAGATGACCGTCGAGGCGTTGAGCAGCACCGACACGGTGATCAGCCCGCCGAACGCGGCGGCGAGCCGGCCGGCCCGCTGGCCGGCGGAGGCGAGCGCCAAGACAAAGAACACGCCCGACAGGGCGGTCATGCGGGCCAGGGCGACCGCCGGGGCCGCCGCGGTCTCCCCGGTGCTTTCGCCGGGTACCAGCCCGGCCGAGCCGACGACGAGGAACATGCACGCCAGGTACTCGACCGAGATGATCACCGCGTACCGGCCGGTGCGCGGCGTCCCGGACCGGCCCCGGCCGGTGACCGGGTTGCCGAGCAGCTTGGCACCGACAGACGGCGCCGGCGGCCTGGACGGCGTGTCAGTGGCCATGGTGGACGCCTTCGGCGGAGGCGATGTCGCCGGCGCCGCGGGAGAAGATGGATTGGACCGCCCGGCGCAGCGAGCCGATCCCGCCGCCCGGCGCCGACCAGGCGGTCAGGTCGCGGGCTCCGGGCCCGAACGCGATGAACAGGCACAGGCCGGCCACCCACAGCAGCGCGATCGCCCCGGCGAGACGTACCGCCGGCGACGACGGCGGCGCCGACGAACCGGCGGAGGCCGCTTTCGCTCCGAGCGCGGCGACAGCCTCGGGCGCCACGAAGGCCACCGGGGGCCCCCTAGAACGGCTTCTTGCCGCCGCCGGCGCCGCGCAGACCGCCGAAGATCGACAGCAGCCCGAGCTGGGGGAGCAGGGAGATCACCACGTAGGTGACGGCGACGGCGTAGAGGACGTGCTTGTTCTTCACTGCGGCTCCTAACCCTCGAGGATGTGGCGGCTGATCAGGCCGATGGCGAAGATCTCGGCGGCGACCAGGCCGAGCATGGTCAGCACCGTCGGATGCCAGGCGGTCGACGTCGAGCCGGGCCCGGCGATCGCTCCGGGGGCGAAACTGCGGGACGGTGTGCCGCCGGCGATCCCGGCGTGCGCTGAGGCTCCCCACATGGCCGGCCTACAGGTCGATCAGGGTCGGGTCGACGGCGCCCACCGCGTAGACCTCCTCTTGGAGGAGCTCCACGGTGCCGGGCACGTTGACGGCGGCGCCGGACGTTGACGACTCCCACTGCAACGCCGTCGAGTTGGCCGTGTACAGCCAGCCCTGCCCGTACAGGGCGCCGGGGTTGTAGAAACGGGGGAACGGGTAGATCCCGGCGGGGCGGATCACCCCTCCGAAGACCCGGTAGAAGTCCTCCGCCCAGGAGAAGACGGTGTCGGTGGCGAGGACTCCGAGGTTGCGGGCGTCGAGAGTCCATTGGATCGGCGTGGACAGGTAGTCCTGGCGGTTGCCGTTGGAGTCCCGCACGATCAGCAGCGCCCCGCGCACCGCGTTGCCGGTCAGGGTCGACAGCAGCGTGTTGTCGCTGCCGGCGCCGTTGAGGGTGAACACCTGGTGGCGCAGCTTGGTCTGCAGGTTGGCGCCGGCCGGTACCCGCTGGTTGGCGACCCCCTCCAGGTCGGTGTCGTCCGGCTGCGCCCACATGTCGACGTAGGGGGTGACGCTCACGCTCGGCAGGGTCGTCGGCGCCGTGGAGAACACCGCGGTCGACGTGGCCAGGTTGGAGACGTAGGGGTAAAGCGAGCGCGAGTCGGTGTTCTCCAGCACGCCGAGCTGCTGGCGGACCTCGGGCTGCACGAAGAGGGTGAAGGCCGGGTTGACGCCGTTGGAGTAGTCGTAGGCGAGGGTCGGATCCTGCAACCAGGGCCGGAAGAACCGGTGGGCCTGGGCGAGGGCGTAGCCCGACAGCGGGTAGATGATCTCGGCGCCGTCGGTGTTGTTCAGCCCGGCCTGGGCGATCACGTTGAAGGGGGCGTCGGCGTTGAGGACGCCGGCGCCGAGCACCCCGCCGGTCGAGCGGAGCAGCAGGCGCAGGCCGCGCAGGAAGTTGCCGGGGTTGGCGTTGCCGCCGCCGGGGATCTGGTTGGCGCCGAGCTGCGTCGGGGGGATCACCCCGGTCTTGTTCGGCTGGGCGAACAGGTTGGTGACCTCCCAGAACGGGTTGGTCGCCCCGGCGCCGGCCCGCTCGGAGGGGGCGGCACCGCCGTCTTGGATGGTCGCAGGGTTCACCGGTGTCTCCTCAGTACTGCAGGCTCATGGCCTGGCCGAGATGGTTGAGCGCCGCGTTGGGCGAGGCCATGGCGTGGTAGGACACCATCCGCCACAAGGTGCCCATCACCAGCACCGATCCGAAGATGTGCAGCACTACCGTGACGTGCTCCAACTTCACTTGAGCCTCCGGGCTAGGTGGACGTCCCACCCAGCCGCCGCCCCGGAGCAGACCACCAAGTCGGGCCGGGGAAGGCGACTTGGTGGTGGCGTGACGCTACCGGCCGGCGGGGCGGCTCACGCCGCAATCGGCGGCTCGGGCGGCGGGGTAGCGGCAGCCCGGCGCAGGGTGGCCACGGCCCGCTCCGAGAGGTAGATGCCGCCCCACACCCCGCCGTCCTCGCCGGAGGCGAGCGCGAATGCCAGGCATTGGACCGCCACCGGGCAGCCGGCGCAGACCGCCCGGGCCCGGGCCACCCGGGCCCGTTCGGCGGCGTCGAGCGCCCCGCCGGGATTGTCGCCGGCCCGGATCAGCCAGTCGTCGTTGCCGTGCCCGCCGCACGCCGCCCGCTCCTGCCAGCCGGGGGCGGGTGTCCGCTCGGCCATCACGCTCACCGGGGCGGCGGCAGCGCCCGCAACCCCGGCGGCAGGTTGCCGAGCGAGCGGTGCGACCACGCCCAGTACGCCTGGTGGCGTTCGGAGCAGAACACGTAGCGGGTCACATACGGCCGGCCGGGCCGGCCGTAGTCGACGACCAGCTTGTACAGGTCGTAGCCGTCCCGGTCGCAGTCCTGCCAGCCGCAGAGGATCTTGCCGCCCGTGTCGGGATGGTCGCCCTCGTTGATCACCGCCTTGCGGTGGTGGCGGGCGTGGACCCGGCCGGTCACCGTGGCCTCGGCGGGCGGAGGACGGTCCGGGCGGCGCAGACTGCCGCGGCGGCCCGGGCCTTGGGGATGGCGTCGGCGAGCTCGGCGGCGAGACGGTCTGCGGCATCGGGCCCGAAGAAGTAGCAGGCGACGCCGGTCGGGTTGGCGACCTCGACGACGACCACCGGGTCGGGCCCCCACGCCCGGCCGTGCACCCGGACCGCCATCGGCACCGGCGCCGGGCCGGGCGCGCTCATCCCGCCCTCATCCGCTCGTACAGGCCGGCGACGCCGTCACGGGCCCGGGACAGGGCTGCGGGCAACTCGTAGGCGGCCCGCCGTCCCGCCAGCTCACGGCGCATCGCCGCCCTCCCCTCCCGCCACGCGGCGTCGGCTGCCGCCGCCCGGGCGGCGCCCAGCGCCCGCATCGCCCACAGCCGGCGGCGGGCCGGCGGGGTCATCCACCACACCACCGCGGCCAGGTATATGAACGTCGTCGCCGCCTCCGCCGCCCCCCGGCGCCGCCCGCTCACCGGGCCCGCCCCAAGATCCGGCCGATTCGTCGAAGCGGCGGTTGGCGCCGGCGATCGTCACCTGCAGCCGGTAGGCGGAGGCGAGCAGCCGCCGTTTGGTGTGCAGGTCGATCGCCAGCACCGCCGCCGCGACGGCGGCCAGCAGCGTCGCCCAGCCGAGCATCGCCCTCGCTGTTTCGGTCGGGTCTTTCACGTCCAGGTCCTCCCATGTCGACGTTGTGGGCTTGGGCCATGTGGCGCAGGACCGCCTCGAGCAGCTCCTCGACGGTCGCGGGGGCCAGCACTACCCGCCGTCCGCAGATGTGGTCTCCGGCGTAGGTGTCGTGCGCGCAGAGCACCTCGAGGCCGCTGCGGCCGTAATGCCAGGCGAGCGGCCAGCCGCCGGCCAGGTCCAGCGCCGTCTGCGCGGACATCAGCCTCGGATCCCAGCGTCGGGTCATGGCCCCGGGTCCGTACCGTACAGGTAGGAGGTCGACACCGGGCAGGTCTCCCCGGCGGTGGCCGACGCGACGGTGACCGGCGGGGCCACGACATGCCCGGCGGGGACGACCACCGTCGAGTTGGCCGGCACATACAGGTGGACGAAGGCGTCGTTGTTCGCGTCGGCGAGGGTCATCACCATGCCGGCTGCGCCGCCGTTGGAGAAACAGACCGGGCCGAGCCGGCAGTTCGGGCTCGCGGCCCCGGCGCCGGAGGGGTAGGGGATGAAGGTGGTGCTGCCGCCGGCGGGCGGGGTGACCGCCCCGGTCGACGTCGCGGAGTACAGCGGGGGGCCGTCGGCGGTGGCCGTCACCGTGCCGGCGAGCGCCTGGCCGGCGACGGCCACGGCCGGCTGGGCGGCCAGGACCACGGTCATCTGGTCGACGACCGCCGACCCTAGGATGTTCAGCGTCAGCGTCGGGGCCGGGGAGGCGGCCGGGACGGCAAGACAGAACTTGCCGGGACCGATGGCTGTGACCTTGACGTTGTCGGCGAAAGCTTCGACGTAGCCGACGCCGAAGCCTGCCGACTCCTCCAACATGCCCGAGACGATCACCTGCGAGAAGTTCTCGGCGGTCAGCCCGGCGGGCAGCGGGGTCGTGTCCCCGCTGCCCTCGGTGATCGTCACCGCCTGGCCGTCGACGGTCACACTGAACACGCCCGCCGCGGTGCTCGCCCCGTTGGCGACGACCTGGACGTTGGCGTTGGTGGTGGCGATCTGGGTGCCGTCGACGTTCACCACGCCGACGTTGCCTCCCTGCAGCACCGGCGGGGCCGACCAGCCCATCAGCCGGCCCCTCGGGCGAGGCTGCGCAGGCGTGCCACCAGCTCGGCCTCGCCGGCGTCGCCGGCTTTGCGGGCGAGCAGCTTGAGCAGCGTGCGGGGCATCGCGTAGTGGTAGGTGGCGTCGTCGCCCTCGAGGGCCATCGCCACCACCAGGCGGCCGTCGGCGGCGGCGTAGACGGCGAAACGGCCGGCGGCGAGACGTTCAGGGCCGGAGGCGGCGGGGACAGGCTGGTCGGTCACGGGAACGGCACTCCCACATCAGGGTCGTAGCGGAACCACAAGGTGGTCTTCGGCGGCGGCGCTCCGACGGCGAGAGACCAGTAGAAGAACACCGACTGGCCGGGCTGGATGAGCGGCGGCTGGGAGGGGTCCCATTCGGCGCCGGTCCCGAACACGTTGTAGGAGACGGCCGCCCCCTCGACGTACACCTCGCCGGTGGTGCCGGCGGTGCAGCCGAGCACGACCGCCCGGTACAGCTCCGCCCACGGCACGAAGATGGCCAGCAGGCCCGGGTCGAACACGGTGGTCAGCTGGCCCGGGTTGTTGCCCGTCAGGTCGGGGGCGGCGGTAGCGGCCCGGGATCCGAGACCCGCGTAGGCCATCAGGGGTTGGCCGGGGCGGCGAAAGTGACGGTGCCGGCGACGGCGGTGGCGGTGATGCCGGCGCCGATGGGCGTGCCGCCGCCGTAGACG
>DAIQBQ010000167.1:0-6796 GCA_036781065.1 Actinomycetota bacterium | reverse complement strand
CCCGCCCCCGCCGCCAGCGCCCCCACCGCCGGCAGCCCCACCGCCCCCAGGCCCGGCCTCTTCCCCCAGGACCCAGTGCTCCGGATAGCGCCGGGCGATCCGCTCCCGCAGTGTCGCCTCGATCTCCCGGTCCGCTTTGGTGACCAGCGTCCCGTCGTCCTTGGTGAAGGTCTCCGGTCGCTCCGGGAAGTAGCGCATGGCGATGGCATCCGCCTCGTCGGCAAGCTCCAGGGCGAAGGCCAGCTCCTCCCGCACGGCGGGTCAGCCGCGGCCCAGACCGTGGAGTTTTTTCGCCGAAATCGCTGAAAAAACTCCACACTGACCGGTATGCGGCCGGGCATGCCGGCAGGTACCCAGCGCCCACCCCCGGGTACCCAGCGCCCTCCGGGTACCCAGCGCCCACCTCCGAGTACCCAGCACCCCCCGGGTACACGCGTGGGCAACCCCCCGCGCCGAAGCCGCTAAGAGCGCCGAAGTCCCCAACCGGTCTAGCGGCGGGTCGACGTCGGGGACGGGTGGGTGGCCGGGGCCGACGGCGTGGTCACCGGCGACGTCGAGGTCGACGTGGTGCCAGCTCCGCTCGTGTTGATCGCCGTCGCCGGCGGGATCGTCAGCGTCTGCCCCGCGCGGATAGCAGTGGACGACATCTGGTTGGCCTGCTCGATCGCCGTCGTGTAGGCCTGCCCGAACGCGTGGTAGAAGTGCTCCTCGATCCCGATCAGCGAGTCGCCGGGCTTTACCGTATAGGTCGTCCCGTTCGGGCCGAGGGTCGAGGCACTCGCCGGCGCACTCGGCGACGGCGCCGCCGTCGACGTCGGGACCGTGTTCGTGCCGGTCTGGCTGCCGCTGTTGGACCCGGTCGAGGTCCCGCTGTTGGAGGCCTGCAGCGCCGCTTGGAGCTGGTTGTTCTGGCTCCTCAGCGAGTTGATCTGGCTCTGCAGGGAGGACGTGTCGTTCGTCGATCCGCCGCCACCGCCGCCCGCGGTGAGCCGGCCGATGAGGAAAGCGAACACGACGACACCGGCCAGGATCGCCACCCGGCCCCACAGGACCCGCGGTCCTTGCCCGAACGGGTCCTCGCGATCGTACGAAGGTTCTATCTCGAAAGGTTCCAACCGGTCCGCCGCATGGGGGATGACCTCCGGGCTTCCATGACCTGGAAAAGCCTATCTGGAATGTGGGAAAAAATCACGGGGCCATGTTTGGGCCCGCCCTTCCGCGACTCCCAACACCCCTTCAATCGATACCCCTGGCGGGGGGAATAATGCCTGCTGCCGCGTGGTTCTAGACCCGTGCAGAGTGCCGCAACCGAGAGGAGGAGGGCCTTCGAGGGCCCGACACACGAGATGGCGAAGCCCACCGAGATCACCGACGACAACTTCGAGGTCGAGGTCGCAAGCTCAGACGCGCCGGTCCTCGTTGACTTCTGGGCCGAGTGGTGCCACCCGTGCCACATGATCGCGCCAGAGGTCGAGGCGATCGCCGAGTCTGAGGCTGGCCGGCTCAAGGTTGGGAAGCTCAACGTCGACAACAGCCCCGCCACCGCTGGCCGGTTCGGCGTCTTCTCGATCCCCACGCTGTTGCTCTTCGTCGATGGCGAGGAGAAGGCGCGGATGGTCGGCGTGCGCCGCCGGGAAGCGATCCTGGACGAGATCCGCCCGCACCTGAGCACACCAACGAACGCCTGATCTGCCCCAAAGGGCAAAGCAGCTCATGACGACGCCGGGTTGAGCAGGCCCGGCGTCGTCGCGTCCATCCCACCCGCGTCCATCCCACCCGCGTCCATCCCACCCCAGGAGGCCACCACATCGCCATCCACGCTCCGGCCCCGCCCGCCGGCGCCGTCTGGCTGAATGTCGAGCGCCCGCTGACCGCCGACGACCTGGCGGGGCGACTTGTCCTCTACCACTTCTGGACCTTCGCCTGCATCAACTGCCAGCACGCCCTGCAGGCGCTGGCGACGATCGAACGCGAGCTGGCGGGCGAGCCGCTCGTGATCATCAGCGTCCACTCCCCGAAGTTCCCCGCCCAGCGGGAGGCCGAGCTGGCCACCGAGGCGGTGCACCAACTGGGGGTCACCCACCCGGTTGTCCTCGACCCCGATTCCCGGATCACCCACAGCTTCGCCGTCAGCGGCTGGCCGACGATGGTCTTCGTCGGCCCTACCGGCACTATCCTGGGCACCCTCCGGGGCGAGCCCGAGCCCCAGGGCCTGCTCAACGTCGTCCGGCAGGTCCTGGCCGCCGGGAAGGCCGACGGGAGCCTGACCGGCGGCCCGTTGCCGCTGAGGCCCGACCGCCCCCCGGAGGGACACCCGCCCCACCGGCTGGCCTTCCCAGAGGCCGTGATCAGCGCCGGGGAGCGGATCGTCGTGGCCGACTCCGGTCACCACCAGGTCGTGATCTGCGACCTGGCCGGGGCTGAGCTCCAGCGGATCGGCACCGGTCAGGCGGGCCTCGCCGACGGCCCGGTCGCCCAGGCCCAGTTCCGGCGGCCGTGCGGGCTCGCTCTGGTCACAACCCAGCAGGGCGACCTGCTCTACGTCGCCGACACCGGCAACCATTCCCTCCGGGTGGTCGACCTGGGAACCAACCTGGTGACGACCGTCGCCAGTGCACCGGGGCTGCGCTCCCCCTGGGGCCTGGCCTGGTCCGGCCACCGGCTCTACGTCGCGGGGGCGGGGACCCACCAGCTGTGGGCCTATGACCCGTCAACCGGCCAGACCGAGGTCATCGCCGGCACCGGCGCCGAGGGCGGCAAGGACGGGCCGGCCGCCCAGGCCTCCTTCGCCCAGCCGAGCGGGATGGCCTGGGCCGGGACCGCCGGAAGAGCGACCCTCTATGTCGCCGACGCCGAGACCTCCAGCATCCGGGCGGTGGATGGCCTGGACGACCCGATGCCCCACGCAGGCGGAACAGGCGGAACAGGCGGAACAACGCGCACCATCTGCGGGGCCGGTGACCTGTTCGGCTTCGGCGATCGCGACGGGACCGGCCCGGCGGTCGAGCTGCAGCACCCGGTCGGCGTCGCCGTGGGCAGCGGCCCAGCAGGCGACACCCTGTGGGTAGCCGACACCTTCAACCACAAGATCAAGCGGGTCGACCTGACCACCGGGAGCTGCCGCTCCGCCTTTGGCAGCGGCGACTCGCTCCTGGACGAGTCCTCCCCGACGGGCACCGTCCTCGGCCCGGCCGGCCCCGACCGCCCGCTGTTCTGTGTCCCGGAGGCGGTCGCGGTCAGCTCGGACGGCTCCAGACTGCTGGTGGCCGACACCGGGAACCATCGCATCGTCGCCGTCCCGCTGGACCCCGGAACCGGCCTTGACCCCGGAACCGGCCTTGACCCCGGAACCGGCCCGGCCACCGTCCTACTGGGCGGTGTTGCCCGGAGCTGAGCTGCGCAGGTAGTCCAACGCCTGCTGCAGGGTGCCGACCCCCTTCACCGTGGCGATCAACCCGCGGGCGGTCGACGCCTCGTCGGAGGGGGTGATGAACAGCCGGGCCCCGGCAGCGCTGGCCCCGACCGCTTTGAGGTCGACGTCGCCGACGTCGCCCACGTTGCCCCTCTGGTCCATGGTCCCGGTGGCGGCGACGGTCGCCCCGTGCAGGTCGAGGTTCCCCAGGTCGGAGGAGATCACCAAGGCATAGGCCAACCCGGCCGACGGGCCGCCGATGTCGAGCCGTTTGAAGCTGATCTGGAACGGCCCGCTGACCGCCAGGTCCTTGGTCACCAGATCGATCCCCAGGACCGTCTGCCCGCTGACCCGAGAGCTGGCGACCCGCGCCGCAACCGTCCGGCCGCCTCGGTCAACCAACAGCGGGAACGAGGTTCCGGCCGGCTGGGCGGACACCGCGTTCATCAGGTCGAACTCGGTGGCGACCGGCGCTCCGCCGACCCCCACGATCACGTCGCCGGTCCGCAACGCCGACGCTGCCGGGGTCCCGGAGAGCAACCCGGTCACCAGGGCGCCGTGACCGGAGAGGGTGACGTTGCGCCCGGCTGCGTCCCCGGCGGCCACCGCAGCGAGCACCTCGCTCTCGGCAAACAGCTCCTTCTGGTAGGCCACGGAGCCGACCTGCGACGTCGTGATCACCGAGCGGTGGGCACGGAATATCTCGGCGAAGTCGGTGAACACGTTGTGCTGGTAGGCGTTGACGTCGACCAGCAGGATGTGGCCCGACGGCGGCTGGCTGGTCACGCCGGTGATGGTGATGTCGTTCGAGATGTCGACCGGCTTGCCCGGCGACAGCACATACAGCGGCGGGTGGTAGCCGATGCCCCCGACGACGATCAGGGCGAGCACGATCACCAGCCACAGGGTCGAGGCGCCCCGGATCCGGCGGGAGGCCATCCGGTTCCGGGCCAGCCGGGCCTGCAGCGCCCGGCTGACGTCGGCCAGGGAGACCATCCCGGCGATGCGGTCCCCGTCGCCGACGGCGATCGGGGCCGGCGTCGACTGCATCGTCCGCAGGGCATCGATCACCGGTGTGTCGCCGGCGAGCACCGGGGTGCCCTCGGCAAGGGCGGCCGTCTCCGGTGCGAGCACTGCCTCGCCCGGGCCGATCAGGTCGCTGAGGCGCATGCCGGAGAGGAGCCGGTCGATCGATCCGTAGGCGCCCTGGGAGCGTGCCGCCTCGAGCACGAACAGGCCGAGGACTGCGAACCACACGCCGCTGGTCCTCGAGCCACTCGCCAGCTCGCCGACCCCGACGATGACCAGGCCGACGCCGAGTGCCTGGCCGAGCGCCGAGGTCGCCCGGGTGGCGACGGCCTCGTTGCGGGAGCGCCAGATCAGCGCGTGCAGCATCCGGCCCCCGTCGAGCGGCAGCGCCGGCAGCAGGTTGAACGCCAGCAGGGCGACGTTGATCAGCGCCAGGTAGTCGACGACGCCGCGGGCGGCGACCGGCAGCCCGAGCTGGCCGGCCACCTCGGCGAGGGCGGCCAGCACGACGGCAATCACCGCCGTCACCGCAGGACCGGCGGCGGCGATCCGCAGCTCGGCGGCGGGGGAGGGGAAGGGGTCGATCAGCTGGGCGACCCCGCCGAACAGCCACAGCGAGATCCCCTCGATACCGACGCCTTCGGCCTGCGCCCGGAAGGCGTGGCCCAGCTCGTGGAGCACGACCGAGACGAAGAACAAGGCCGTGGCGACCGCTGCCATGGCGTAGGCGGTGTTGGCCGAGATCCCGGTGAATCTGTGCGGGAAGAGCTCACTCCCCAGCGACCACACCACCAGCGCGACGATCAGGAACCAGGACCAGCCGATCCGGATGGGGACGCCGCGCGCTCGGAACAGCGTGAGGCGGGAGGAAACCACCGGGATAGTTTACGGCCCGCTGGGCCCGTGTCCCGCCTTGGCCCGCACCCGGTCGGCAGCCTCGGCCAGCGACCGTACCAGCGTGCCCATGCGGTGGGGCGAGGCGACCAGGTCGACCGGCACCCCTTCCCGCTCAAGGCCGTGGCCGGTGACCTCGCCGACCGCGGCGGTGAACACCGAGCTGGTCAGCGCAGCCCTGAGCGCCCGCTCGCAGCCGAGCCCCCTGGCCACCTCGAACAGGTGCGCGGCCTGGACCGCACTGGTGACGACGATGGCCGCGACCGAACATCCGGCGATGGCGGTGACCAGAGCCTCGGCGGCAGCCCGGTCGGCCGGGTCCGGGGGCAGCGCCCACTCGTACGGGGCCACCTCGATCACCGCAGCCCCCGCATCGCTCAGCTCGCCGACGAGACCCGGGATCGGCTCCCCGAACAGCTGCACGGCAACGGTGTCGGCGGCGCTCAGCTGAGGCGCCAGCCAGGCGGAGATCTCGGCCGACGTTTCACTCGTGGGCACCCAGGCGGGCTCAAGCCCCGCCTGGGCGAGGGCGGCCGTCGCCTTTGGGCCGCGGGGGATCAGCTGGGCCGCCCGCAACCGGTCCGTCAGTGCCGTGCCCAATCCCCAGTCCGACGCCCGCTCGAACCAGCGGCGGGTGCCGGTCCCAGTCAGGTGGACGGACCAGGTCGGCCCGATGTCGATGACCGCCTCGGTTGCCTGCCGCAGCGGACCCTCATCGGGCACCGGCACCTCCTGGAGCAGCGGCGCCACCAGCGGCTCGCCGCCCCAGCGCCGCACCAGCGCCGCCGTCTCCTCGGCCCGGCGGCTGGCCGGAACGGCAACGGTGAGGCCAGCGAGGGGCAGCGACTCCGGCGAGGACGGCATGCCGTGCAGGATAGCCAACTGGCCCCGGCGGACCTTGACCCCGGCGTTCAACTGGCGGACAGCGGACTCCCAGGTCGTGACCCTTTACTCGACGTGGCGCCTCGCTGGGAAGGGGCGCCCCTTGGTTGGGCCGCCCATACGAAGGAGTCAGGCATGCAGCTCCGAGGGTCACTCACCCGGTCGTGGTGGTACGTGCCGGCGATCGCGGTCATGGCGCTCGTGGCTGCCTCCTGTGGCGGGCCGGCGAAGACGTCGGCCGGATCGAGCTCGCCGTCACCCTCTCCGTCGCCGGGCGGGCGGTTCCGCGGGGCCGGGGTCAGCGGCACGATCGCTAGCCTCACCGGCTCGACGATGGTGGTCAACCTCCGCGCCGGGGGCACCGCCACCGTCGAGCTCACCACCTCGACCGTGATCTCCAAGACGGTGTCCGAGACCGTGAGCAGCATCCAGCCCAACACCAGCGTCATCGTGACCGGCCCGACCAACGCCAACGGCGGCTACGACGCCACCGGCATCGTCATCCTGCCCGCCGGATCCGGGGGCGGCTTCCAATTCTTTGGCGGGGGTGGTGGCGCCGGAGGCGGTACTCCCAGAGCC
>DAIQBQ010000166.1:0-6850 GCA_036781065.1 Actinomycetota bacterium | reverse complement strand
CCGCCGGCGAGGCGGTGGCCGTCGCGGTAGATGTGATCGCGGCGAACGGGTTGGCCGGCGGCGGGGTCGGGGAGGCCTGGCTCGTCGAGTACGCCTGGGCGGCGGCGACCGACCCGGCGATCAGCTGGTAGCTCGTGAGGATCCAGGACTGGCTGGGAGTCGAGTTCAGGACGAAGCCAGACCCCGAGGTGCGGGCGCCGGTCGAGCCCATCCCCTCGACGACCACCACTGAGGGGCCGATCTGGGCAAGCAGCCGGGCCGACGATCCGACCGGCCCCAGCGAGGCTGTCCCGGTCACTCCCCCGCCCTGGATCGCTTTGTCGGCGTTCTGGAGCTGGGTGACGGCGTCGTTGAGCTGCTGGGTCAGCTGCGAGCGCACGGAGTTCAGCTGGTTCTGGACGTCACTGAGGCGGCGCTCGTAGGCCACAAAGAAAACGACCCCGGACAGGCAGACACCCAGCGCGAAGATCAGCAGCCACAGGGCGAGGCCGACCACGGTCTTGGGTAGGAGGTACCCGACGAGGTCCTCGCGCTCGGAGAGGCGTCGCATCGAGCGAGTCTAGCCCGCCGCCCTGAGCGATCCCCGGAGGTATGGTGGCGGGCCTCTGTTGACTCCGGCGGGGACGGGAGGAGAGAGCGCTGGACGTCACCGAAGCGATCCGCAGCCGGCGCAGCATGCCGGTGATGACCGAGCGGCGGCCTTCGCGGGCCGACGTCGAGGGCCTGCTCGAGTCCGCCACCATGGCCCCGACCCACCACATGACCCAGCCCTGGCGATTCATCGTGCTGAGCGGGGCGGCTCGGGAGTCGCTCGGTAGCGCCATGGGCGAACGGGTGCGGCGGGAGTCGGCCGGGGACCCCCACCTGGAGGAGAAGGTGCGGGCGGAAGCGGCCCGCCCACTCAGGGCGCCTGTGGTGATCGCAGTGGTCTATACGCCCTCGGACCACCCGAAGGCGGTCGCCACCGAGGACCGGTCGTCGGTTGGGGCGGCGATGCAGAACATCCTGCTGGCCGCCCACGCCCGGGGGCTGGCGACCTACCTGCGCACCGGCCCGGCGTCGCTCGATCCCGGGGTGTCGGCGCACCTGGGGCTGAAGCCGGGACCGCCGCCGGAGGAGATCGCCGGATTCATCTACCTCGGCTATGCCGCACAGGACCCCCCGCCGCCGAAGGCCCGCACCAGCGCCAGCGACCTGACCGAGTGGAGGGGCTGGGACCAGGATTAGCGAGCGATCGCCTTCTGGATCTTTTGTGTGTAAGAACGCATGTATATGACCGTTTTTTACACACAAAAGCGCAGCGAGGGGTGCGACGTGGATCCGGCACTCCCGCCGGAGATCACCCGGGTCGCACCGAGGGTGTCCTTGTGGCTCTTCCGGCCTGCGGCCGGTCTGCGCTTGCATGAGGCCCGCCGGCGTTCACGGATAGGGCTCTGTGCCCAGGACGACTCCGGCCAGGGCATCGAGCAGCTCCCGGTTCCCGGCGGCGATGATCCGGGTGTCCCGGGTCCACACCGCCCCGCCGGCCGCCTCGACCAGTGCGATCCCGGCGCTGATGTCCCACGGCTTGATGTCCGACTCGTAGTTGGCGTCGAGCCGCCCGCAGGCCACCCAGGCCAGGTCGAGGGCCAGGCTCCCGCCCCGGCGCACGTCGCGCACCCGAGGGATCACCCGACGGAAGATCTCGCCCTGCCTGGCCCGGACCGCCGCCGAGTAGGAGAACCCGGTGGCGACGAGCGCCTGGCTAAGGTCGGTCTGCTGGCTTGCCCGCAGCGCCACCGCCCGCCGGCCAAATCCCATGGTCAGCTCGGTGCCGGCATCGGTGAAGGTCTCGTCCCGGCTCGGGTCGTAGACGACGCCCAGCCGCTGGTTGCCCTCGAGCCCGATGGACACCGACCACATCGGGATCCCGTAGACGAAGTTGACCGTGCCGTCGAGCGGGTCGATCACCCACCGGTTGCCGCTGGTCCCCTCGCGGAGCGACCCCTCTTCGGCCAGCAGCGAGTCGCCCGGGCAGGCGTCGAGCAGGCGCTTGACGATCAGCGCCTCGGCGGCCCGGTCGGCGTCGGTGGCGAGGTCGGTCGGCGACGACTTGCGCACCGTCCCGGTGGGCCGGGCGGCCAGCAGCAGCCGGCCCGCCTCGTGGGCGACGTCGACGGCCAGGTCGCGCAGCGCCGCCAGGTCGCCCGCAGGGTTCGGCACGCCCTCAGGCACTGGCCAGGAAGGCCAGGACGACCTCGCGATGGGTGTTGTCGAGGTTGGGATCGACGAGGGCGATCCGCTGCCAGGTGCCCAGGCTCACCCGCCCGTCGAAGACCGGGAGCGTCAGCGCCGGCGGGAGGAACGCCGGGAGCAGGTGGTCGGCCCCATGCCCGGCGGAGCCGTGCCGGTGGACGTAGCCGTGGCTCCGGGGCAGGAGCGCACCGACACGGTCCCACAGGTCGGCCTCGCTCCCGGAGCCGAGCTCCATCACCGCCAGCCCGGCGGTGGCGTGCGGTACGGAAACGCTGACCAGCCCGTCGCCTTCGCCACGGACGAAGTCGATGACGTCCTCGGTGAGGTCGGTGATGCTCGGCTGGGTGCCGGTCGTGACGGTAAGCCGAGCTCGCTTCATGGGCCCGGAGTCTACGGGGAGCCCTCCGCCCGTGTGTCAGGCGCGGGTGTGTTCTGGAAGGCCCCGGTGGGCCCGAGTCCGGCAGCCGGTTGCCGGGGCCTGCTTCCGGGAAGAATCTCCCATGAGACCGCGAAAATCCGGGGCGTTGGGCCAAGGGCGCCGTACTGTTGATTTCCGGCTTTTCGGCCCGCCGGAAACGCGGCCCGCCGGACGCTGAAGCGGGATACCAAGGAGGTGCCAATGGACGCATCAGCCACCCCACCCACCACGCCAGCCACAACCAACCCCAACCCGCAGACGGGGCCGGTGCCAGCCGGCGCGCCGGCCGAGATCGGCCCGCCGGGCAAGGCCCGGCGCCCCTACTCCCCCCCTCCGCCGCCCAGCGGCCCGGTCAAGGTGCGCGGGGCGACCTCGGTTGGCTCGCTGTTCACCGGGGCGCTGGTCGCCTGGGCTGCGGTCGTGCTGTTCGCGCTCATCGCCCGCAGCGCCGCCTCCTACGCCGGCTACAAGCCGGCGGTGCTCGCCATCGGCGGAGCCAGGGACGCCGGTGTGCTGACCGCCGTCGCGATCGGGCTCGGAATCGGCCTGGCATTTCTCTGGGGCGGCTACAGCGCAGGCCGGATGTCCCGCGGCAGGGGGTGGGCGCACGGGCTCACCGTCGCCATCCTCGCTGCCATCACGGCGGGGCTGGGGATCGGGCTGGCCGCCCTCGTACGGCCCGGACCGGGGCTCCACCTCGGGCTGCACCTGCCCGCCGGTTACCCGAGGGTTCACTTCCTGATGTCGCGGTGGCTGGCCGCCGCCATCGGCGGGGCACTCGCCCTGCTGTCCGCCATCGCTGGCGGTGCGCTGGGCACCGGCTGGCACGGGCGCCTGGAGCGGCGAGCGGCGGTCGAGGAACAGGAGCGGGTGACCGCCCGGGAGAGCTTCTCGGATCTCCGGGAGGCGCTCGCCCACCCGGAGCCGATCGGCCACGACGAGGCCGGCGGCGGTGCTCCCGGGACGCGGCCCAACGCCTTCCCTGGCAGCGGGACACCCAGTCCAGGCGTCACCGGCTGAGCTGAGCGACCGACGCGGGGGTGCGGGATGCGCCCTGGTAGTGTGAGCAGGTGGCGCTGAACAACCTGACCCGGCGGGAAGCCGCCGATCGGGCGCGACTGATCTCCCGGGTGGCCTACCGCATCGCCCTCGACCTGGCCGGCGGGCGCGACCCCCAGGCGGAGACGTTCGGCTGCGACGCCGAGATCGACTTTGCCTGCGCCGCGCCGGCGAGCGGGGACCTGCCGTCCACGTTCATCGAATACCTCGGCGCCACCGTCGAGCGGGTGGAGCTGAACGGCACCGAACTCCCGGCCAGCTCGGTCGGCGGCGGCCGGATCCGTCTCGACGGGTTGCAGGCCGAGAACCACCTCCGGGTGATCGGCCGGTCGGCCTACCAGCACACCGGGGTGGGGATGCACCGCTTCGTCGACCCGGTCGACAAGGCGGTCTACCTGTACACCGACTCCGAGCCCTACGATGTCCACCGGGTCTACCCGTGCTTCGACCAGCCGGACCTCAAGGCGACCTTTGAGGTCAGCGTGCGAGCACCGGCGGGCTGGCACGTCTCGGCAAACGGCCCGGCGGTCGCGGTCCCGGATCCGGGGACCGGCGGCTGGTGGCGCTTCGCCCGCACCGCTCCGCTGTCGACCTACATCTCGGCCGTCGTCGCCGGCGATTACCACGTCGTCAGAAGCCGCCACGGCGAGGTCGACCTGGCGCTGCTGTGCCGGCGTTCGCTGGCCGAGTACCTGGATCCGGACGAGATCTTCGAGGTCACCCGGCAGGGATTGGACTTCTACACCGCCGCCTTCGCCTACCCCTACCCGTTCATCAAGTACGACCAGGCCTTCGTCCCGGAGTTCAACGCCGGGGCGATGGAGAACGCCGGCATCGTCACCTTCTCCGAGCGCGCCATTTTCCGGTCCCGGGTTACCGAGGCGGCGCGCGAGTCCCGTGGCGACACGATCCTGCACGAGATGGCCCACATGTGGTTCGGCGACCTGGTCACCATGCGCTGGTGGGACGACCTGTGGCTCAACGAGAGCTTCGCCACTTTCATGGCCAACTACGCCCTGGTGAAGGCGACCCGGTTCACCGGCGCCTGGACGACGTTCTCGGCCGGCTGGAAGACCTGGGCCTACCGGCAGGACCAGCTGCCCACGACCCACCCGATCGTCGCCGACCTGCCCGACATCGAATCGGTCAAGGTCAACTTCGACGGCATCACCTATGCCAAGGGGGCCTCGGTGCTGCGCCAGCTGGTCGCCTGGGTCGGGGAGGAGGCGTTCCTGGCCGGCCTCACCGTGTACTTCCGGCGCCACGCCTTCGGGACCACGACGCTGAGCGACTTCCTCGCCGCGCTCGAGGAGAGCTCAGGCCGCGACCTGCAGACCTGGTCCAAGTCCTGGCTGGAGACCGCCGGGGTCAACACGCTGCGCCCGGCATCGGTGGTCGAGTCGCTGCCCGGGGAGATCGGCGGGACGTTCGCCTCGTTCTCGATCCTGCAGGAGTCGCCGGCCGACTACCCGGCGCTCCGGCCACACCGGCTGGCGATCGGGCTGTACGACGCCGAGGGCGACCGGCTGGTCCGGCGCCGGCGGGTCGAGCTCGACGTCCAGGGCGCAGAGACACCAGTCGGCGAACTGGCGCTGGAAAAGGTTCCGGCCCTGCTGGTCATCAATGACGACGACCTGGCCTACGCCAAGATCCGTCTCGACGACGCCTCGTTCGCCACGCTGGCCACCCGGCTGCGGGACGTCGCCGATCCGCTGACCCGGGCGCTGTGCTGGGCGGGGGCCTGGGACATGACCAGGGACGCCGAGCTGCCGACCCGCAACTACCTCCAGCTCGTCCTGGGCAACGTGGCGGCGGAGTCCCAGGTGTCGGTGGTCGAGAGCCAGATCAGCCAGCTGGGCGTTGCGATCCACTCCTACGGGGACCCTGATGACCGGGACACCTCGCTGGAGATGGTGTCGGTCGCCGCCTACCGGCATCTGCACGAGGCGGAAGCCGGGAGTGACCACCAGCTGGCCTGGGCGCGGGCGTTAATCGGCTCCGCCCGGGCGGAGCACTGCGTGGAGGTGGTCGGCAAGCTGCTGGACGGGAGCTTCACCGTCGAGGGCCTCGCGGTCGACACCGAGCTGCGCTGGCAGATCGTGCGGGCGCTGGCGAGCGAAGGGCGAGCCGGCGAGGAGCTGATCGCCGCCGAGGAGCAACGGGACCCAACCGACGCCGGGCGGCGCCACGGAGCCAGCGCCCGGGCGGCGCGGCCGACCGAGGCGGCCAAAGCAGAGGCGTGGCACCAGATCCTCGACCAGGACCTGGCGTTCGCCACCATGCGGGCGTTGATGGCTGGCTTCCAGCAACCCGACCAGGCCGGCCTGCTGGCCCCCTACGCCGAGCGGTACTTCGACCAACTCGGCCCGGTGTTCGGGACCCGGAGCCAGGAGGTCGCCCTGGCGTTCGCCACCGGCATGTACCCGAAGTCGCTGATCGACCAGGAGACGATTGCCATGACCGACGCCTACATCGCCCGGGCCGGCCCGCCCTGGCCGGTTCGGCGGGTGCTGCTGGAGGCCCGGGACAGCATCGGCCGGGCGCTCCGGACGCGGGCCTGCGACATCGCTGCCCGGCCGCTCGGTAAGCGCCCGCCTACCGCCCGCTAGCCCTTGGCGCTGGGGCAAGATCGTTCTTTGGAACGTGGCGGCTCTATTTGACCCCTCACGTTACAAAGAAGGTCGTTGCAGGGCGCTGGACCCGTTACAGCAGGGCGTCGGCCAGCCGGTCGACCTGGGTTAGGTCGGCCACTGCCGGGAGGAACACGACTTCCCCGACGCCCACCGCTTCAGCTTGCTGCACGAAGGCTTCCGCCTGGCTGGCGTCCCAGCAGGCGCGGGACAAAATGGTGCCGGCCCGGGGTCCGTAGTAGTCCCCGACATTGGCTTCAGCAGCCTCGCGGACCCCATCGCCGAGGGCGAAGTAGGTCAGCCGGGAGATCCTTGGGACCCCCGACCGCCCGGCCGCGGCCCAGGCGGCATGCACCTGGCGCACCAGCTCGCCTACGGCATCGGCATCGCCCGCACCGCTGCCCGCGGTCCAGCCCGCCCCCACCCGTGCCACCCGGGCGATCGCCTGCGCCGAGCTGCCGCCAATCAGGATCGGGATGTCGCCCCGGGGCGGGGCGGGGCCGATCCG